>CAIXAA010000716.1 GCA_903917305.1 uncultured Myxococcales bacterium
CGCCGGTCTGGCGCCGGAGGTCGTGACGCGCGCCCGCGCGTTGCTGGTGCTGCTGGAAAAGCGGCGCGCCGGGGCCGGGCAGGAGTCGAGCCGGGCGCCGCGCAAGCAGCTGGGGCTGTTCGATGCACCGCCGGCGGCCGCGACGCCTGCGGATCCGGCGCTCATGGCGGTGATCGACGCGCTGCAACATATCGATTTGGATGAGCTATCTCCGCGTGAAGCCCATGCCCGGCTCGCCGAGATCGTCGGCCTCGCCAAGGGTCTGGAGCGCCCTGGAGCCTAGGGGTCAAGATCGCGATTCAATTGGCGATCCGCACCGCCGTCGTGCACCGCGTCAATGTGCCGCAGCTGTCAAGAAAATCGTACAACGCCCTGAAAAGCGGAATTTTTTGATCTCTGGGCCGCGCGGGGCACGATGCGTCCTGCCATGACGACGACGCCCACCACGCTAGCCCAGACCGTCGAGCGCTTCCTGCGGCACCTGCGCCTCGAGCGCAACATGTCGACCAACACCCTGACCGCCTATGGCCGCGATTTGCTGCGCATGGTGCGGTACATGCAGGACGAGATGGGCGTCGAGAGGCCGGAAGACCTCGACCGCGAACTGCTGCACGAGTACCTGGTCGCCTTGCGCGACAGCGGGTTGCAGCCGCGCAGCATCGCACGGCACATGTCGACGCTGCGCACGTGGGGCCACTACCTCGTGGATCGCGCGCTGATCGAAGAGAACCCCGCGACCTTGCTGGACATGCCCAAGCTGGAGCAGGACCTGCCGGACGTGCTGACGACCGCGGAGGTCGAGCGGCTGCTGGCGGCGCCCGGCACGGTGACGGAGCGCGCGGTGCGCGACACGGCCATGCTGGAGACGCTGTACGCGACCGGCCTGCGCGTGAGCGAACTGGTGAACCTGACGCTGACGGACGTGGACTTCGACCGCGGTGTCGTGCGCTGCATGGGCAAGGGACGCAAGGAACGCCTTGTCCCGATTGGCGAAGTCGCGCGCGCCAAGCTGCTGGGCTACCTCGCGGAAGCGCGGCCGTCCTTGTCGCGCACGGCGAATGGCCGGGCGCGGCGCACGGCGGGCAGCCAGGCGCTGTTCATCACGAGTCAGGGCAAGGCCATGACTCGGCAGGGTTTCTGGAAGCTGGTCAAGCGGCACGCGATGACCGCGGGCATCGACAAGCCGATCTCGCCGCACAAGCTGCGCCACTCCTTCGCCACGCACCTGCTGGCCGGCGGCGCGGATCTGCGCGCGGTCCAGGCGATGCTGGGCCACGCGGACATCGGAACCACGCAGATCTACACGCATGTGCACCGCGAGCGGCTGCGCGAGATCTACGACCGCTTCCATCCGCGCGCCTAGCGGTTCATGCTCCGCGCCATGGCTGAAACTCCTACCGTCTTCGTGCTTGGGCTGACTGCGACGGGGCTCGCCGTGGCGCGCGATGTCGCGCCGCACGGCTGGCGCGTAATCGGCGTCGATGCGGATCGGACGCGTCCCGGCTGTTACAGCCGTCATGTCCATGAGTTGCCGAATCTGTCGCGGCTGCCGCTCGGCCTCGCGCTGGTGGACGCCCTGCTGGACGCGGCGGACCGGCTGCCGCAGGCGCCGATCGTCGTGCCGGCGGCCGACGATGCCGTGCAATGGTGCATCAAGCATCGCAAAACGCTGGAGCCGCGCGTGCGGCTCTCCCAGGGGCTTGTGGCGCAGCGGGCGGGCGTGCTGCTCGACAAGTCCTTGTTTGGACAGCGCTGTGCCGAGCTGGGCCTGGACGTGCCGCTGACGGTGCAGCCGGCGTCGATCGCGGATGTGCACGACTTCGTCGCGCAAGCCGGGCTGCCCTGCATCGTCAAGCCACGTGCCGGGCACCTGTGGCGCCAGCGGCTGCGTGGTCAAAAACTGCTGGTGCCGCAGACCCTTGCGGAGCTGGAGACGGCGCTGCGCGACGTGATCGGCGACGTGTCGTCGGTGGTGCTGCAAGAGCTGGTGCCGGGTCCGGAGTCGAACCTGCTGGTGGCCGCGGTGCTGTCGGCCGAGACCGGCGGCGTGAAATCGGTGCTGACCGGGCGGAAAATCCGCCAGTTTCCAAGGAATTTTGGCTCAGGGTCCCTGGTGCGCAGCGAGAGCCTGCCGGACGTGGCGCAGCAGAGCGCGGACATCATCGAGCGCTTGGATTACCGAGGCTTGTGCGGCACGGAGTTCAAGCTCGACCCGCGCTCCGGCCGGCTGCGGCTCATCGAGATCAATCCGCGGCCGACCTTGTGGTACGACCTGTGCCGGGCGGCGGGGACGCACCTGGTTTGGGCGCATGTGCAGGAGCTGGCAGGGTTTTCTCCGGACGTGCCTGCGCCTCAACGCGACGGCGTGACGTGGCGCTACCTCGTGCGCGACGGGCTGGCGCTGGCGGGCGCGGGTCCCGCGGCGCTGCTGGCGTCGCTGCGCGAAGTTCCGGCAGACACGGACGCGGTGTTTGCCTGGGATGATCCGCTGTCCGGCGCGGCGTCGCTGGGCCATGCGGCGTTCCAAGCGGCCAGCCATTTGAAACCAGGGCACAAGTAGCCGTCAATCCACGTCCAGCATCGGCGGCCGCACGCGACGCAGCAACGCCGGCAGCGGTCGATCCAAGTGCGCGAGGACACCGACGAAATCGAGCCATCCCGGCAGGAGCGGCTGCTTGCGCTGCGCGAGCCGTGCGGCCCGGCGGGCGAGCGAAGCCGGCAGGACGTCCGCGGGCAGGAGCGCGAGCGCGGCGGCCGTCTCCGGAGAGACGGCTTGCGGATCAAAGGCTTGCACTTCGCTCAGTCCAGCAGCCCCGGCGCGCGCCGCTTGCCAGTCCAGCAGGCGCGCCGCCAACGCCTTGCCGTCCGGCCGCACCGCGCGCAGCCACATCCCGGCGTCGGCGAGGTGGCGCAGGTCGCCGTGCAGGCCAAAAAGCAGGTGCACGAGGAGCAGCGCGCTGTGGTCGACGTCGTCCGGCGCCAGCCAGCCAGTCGGGCCGCGCTGGGCACGGACAAACAGATCCGCGGTGGCCCCTCGCGAGGCAAGTCCTGGAAAACGCAATGGACATAGAGGGCGGTGGTGCAGTTCCACCACGCCGGAGCCGTCGCGCTCCGTGAACGTGACGACGTGCCCGGACGGGGAGCGTGCGGTTTCGATAAAACCCAGTTGCGTCAGCCGCTTGACGGCTTCGGCGGCGCGATCCGGATGCGGCAGGACGTCGACGTCGACGCAAGGGCGCAGCACGCCGGGCGGATAGGCGCGCGCTTCGACGGCGCGGCCCTTGAGCAAAAGACAAGGCGGCGACGGACCTTCGAGCAGCAGCGGCGCGATGCGCGCCAGCGTTCGGTCGGCGTCCAGCGTGCGCGCCAGCGTCTTGGCCAGGCCTTGACGCAGCACGGCCCGCGCCGGCGGCGGCAGCGGCAACGCGCTGGCTTCGCAGTGCGCCAGCACCCACGGCGCCGTGCCCTGGGCGGCGCAGATTCGCGACAGTGCCAGCCAATCGTGTGGTTGCAAGTCGGCCGCCAGGGCGCGCAGCGTCCGCGGCTCGGCCGACAGCAGCGGCCGCGCGAGCTGACGCAGGAGCAGGAGCGCGGGCTTGGACAGCAGCTGGATCATGGCCTCACAACGTTCGCAGGCCCAGGGAGCCCTGGCGCGCCAACTGGCGCAAGGCCGCACGCGCACCCAGCAATCCCGCGGCGAGCCACACCAGCGCGGCCAGCCACGGCGCTTGCGGCACGGGGGTGGGCAGGCCGGAGAGCTGGCGCAGGGCGGGGGCCAGCAGGGAGGCGGGCAGGTGCTCGCCAAGCACCCGAAGCGACGTCGGAAGTTGCGTGCGCGCGACCGCCACCGGGCCGAGGGCCAGCGTCGCGAGGTGCAAGAGCCACGGCAGCGGGCTCGAGTTGCGCAGCAGGATGGCGAGGCTGAAGGTGAGCAGGGCGACGCCGGCGATCGCCAGGAAGGCGGCGGCGCAAAGGGCCAGCGCAGGCCAGGAAAGCGTCGGTCGGGTGCCGAGCAGCGCCGTGACCAGCCAGGGCACGCACAGCGCCCAGACGGCACCGAAAGCGAGCGGCGGGCCCAGGCAAGCGAGCGTCAGGCCGGAGAGGCCGACGCCGCGCGCCCGCAGCACATCGTCGAGCCCGGTCGAGATCAGGGCCGTCAGGCGGCGCAGCCCGTCCTCGCCGGCCGCGACCTGCAGCCCGAGGGCCGCCAGCCCGCACCACATCGCCGCCGCCATGTCGCGCGGGTGCAGCGCGCCCTGGCTGAGCTGCCACGGCAACAGCAGCCCGGCCAGCGCGACGATGACGCGGCGCAGCCAGGGACCGGGGCGCCGCTCCGAAGCGCCCACGAAGCGCAAAGCGGTGCGCAGGCCAGCCAGGGACGCGCGCGGCCGTGGCGCTGGACGCTCGGGTGTCCGCGGGAGATTCACGGCCTCGCTGCGCCCTTCGCGCAAGGCGATCGTGCGATCGACCAGGGCGCGGCCATCGTGCGCCACCAGCACCACCGTGTCGCCGCGCCCGCGCAGCAGATCCAAGACGTTGGCCAAGGTCTCGTCGTCCAGCGCGCTCGTCACCTCGTCGAGCAGCCAGGTGTGGCAACCGGCCAGGATCGCGCAGGCCACCGCGCAGCGCGCCCGCTGGCCGGCGGAGAGCTCATCGCTGCGCCGGGTCAGCACGTCGGCGAGGCCCAGGCGGGCCACCAGCCTGGCCAGCTGGTCGGGATCCGCGGCGTCCGCTGCGCTCAGCGCCAGTTGGCGCGCCACGGTGCAGTGCGGAATGAGGCCCAGGCGCGCGCCGAGCAGGGCCGCAGGCGCGGTCGCCGTCGCGACGGTGCCAGCGTCCGGCGCGCTCACGCCTGCCAGCAGGGAGAGCAGCGTCGTCTTGCCGGAGCCATTCGGCCCGTGAAGCGCAACAACTTCGCCTGCTTCGATGTGCCCGTTCGCGCCCGCCAGCGCCACGACCGGCTGTGCCAGGCGTCCGCGGGCGAGGTCGTACAGGTGCGTGCGAGGCCGGATGCGCTTGTGGACGGCCGAAAACTGCATCTACCGCGCCCACACGCGCAGAAGAACGACGAAACCGGTCAGCAGGCTGCAGACGAGGTACAGGGTCAGCACGGCCTGGCGCTGGCTGAGTCCGGCGTCGAGCAGGCGGTGGTGGATGTGCTGGCGATCGGAGTGGAACGGCGACTTGCCCCGCAGCGCGCGGCGCACGAAGGCGAGCGTGGTGTCGAGCATCGGCAGGCCAAGCGCCAGGATCGGCAGGCCGACGGCGAGCACGGTCGCGCGTTTGCCGGCGCCCCACAAGCCCGCGGCAGCGAAGATGAAGCCGATGGTCATGCTGCCGGAGTCGCCCATGAAGATGAGCGCGGGTGAGAAGTTGTAGAACAGGAAGCCCAGCACGCTGCCGCCGATGGCCGCGGCGAACAGGCCCAGCATCAGGTTGCTGTCGATCATGGCGGTGATGAACAAGGACAGGGCGGCGAAGAACGCGACGCCGGCGGCGAGGCCGTCGAGCCCGTCGATGAGGTTCATCGCGTTGACGAAACCCGCGACCCACAACATGGTCAACGGCAGCGACCACAGGCCGATGTCGATGGTCTGCCCGGCCAGCGAGATGGTCTCCAGGCGCAGTCCGGCTTGCCAGATGAGGATGCCGACCGCGCCTTGGCCGGCGAGCTTGGTCCAGGCCGTGCAGCCTTTGATGTCGTCGTAGATGCCCAGCGCCAGCACGCCGACGACGCCGAGGCCGAAGGACACGACGCGCTGCATGTGGTCGCGCAGCTCGAGCGAGAAGAAGTTGCTGTAGAAAAGCAACGCGATGATCGGCATCAGGAAGCCGGCGGCGATCGCGATGCCGCCCAGGCGGGGCATGGGCGTCGTGTGGATCTTGCGCACACCGTCCGGCGAGTCGAGCAGGCCCCAGCGCCGGGCAAGGTGCAGCACCAGCGGGGTCGTGACCGCAGAGATGCCGAGCGCCATGAGGAATGCGACGAGGAAGGTGCGCACGGTCAGATACCCCGAGAGCCGAAGACACGGACTGGCACAAGCGCGCAACCGATGGGCCGGCCCACAAGAGCTTGGTTGCCGCGAGGGCGCACGAGGATCTTACCCGACGTCAAGTTGGGCTGCCAGAGAATGCCAGAGCGGCGTGAGATCCGCGCGGGCCTGGGTCGCCGCCTGGTGCGACGGTGCGCCAATGTGCAGCCAGGATGCGTCGTTGCAGGTCACCGGATACCGCAGTTCCGGGCCGTTCCAGGTCGCTCCGCGACCGAGAAAACGCAATCCTTCATGCATTTCCATGGGAACATTTGTTGCGATCCGCAGATTTCCCGCGGCGCACTGCAGGGTTTGATCGGTCTGCCACGTCACGCCGGGCGCCAGGAGCAGCCGGCCGATGGCGGCATCTGGCGGCGCGGCGGCGCGCAGGCGATCGGCGATCACGAGGTGCCCGTCGGCCGCGTGCGCCACGAAACGCAAGTGCCGGTGCGTGCCTGCGGGCCACTCGAAGATCGCGCCGAGCCAATGCCACGCGCCCTGTTCGCCCCACTGGAGGTGCCGCATGCGGCCGCGGGCGCCGACGCGGAAGGTCGACCACAGCTCGGTCGATGGCACGCCGGGGATGTCGAGCGTCGAGTGGCTGGCCGCGCTGCGGTTCAGGCTGCGGTTGGCGTCGCCCTCGTAGCCGCACAGACCGGCGTCGCCGAAGATGCGGGTGTCGCGCCAGGACCACTCCACCGACAGTTGATCGGCATGCGCGTGACCCGGCTGCGGCGCGTAGGCGGGCGGCGCCGTGTGCACGATCGCGAAGTGGGCGCCGCGCCGCGATGTCCACGCCGAGAGCCGCGGATCCGTCCGGCCCGGCGGCGTATGCGCCAGCGCCGTGCGCGTCAGGTGCAGGTGGACCAGCGCGTCCGGATCGCTGTCGCCAAAGGCCGGCAGGTGGCCGTCGGGATGGCGCACGGCCGCCAGCCAGGCACAGGCGCGCGCCAGCAGCGGATCCAGTTGGAAGTGAGCAGTGTTGGGCGAGTCGGCGCGCAGCCGCTGCAGGCCCAGCAGGTCCTCGATAGCCAGCGCGTGGTACATCGGCGACGCTTCGACGTGGCTGCCATCGCGGGCGAATTGGCGCTCGCACTCCGCCGCCAGGGCCGCCGTTGCCGCCTCCGAGCCGCCGAACACCGCCGACGCACAAGCCGCCGCGATGCGGTCGCACAGCAGGTGGTTGCCGCCCAGGTGGCGCTCTGCCAGCAGCCCCAGACCCGCCGCCGCCGCGGCCGCCGTGGCCAGCAGGTGCGCGGCAAGCTCGCGGTGCTGCGGGCGCAGGCGATCGCGACCGTGGTGCGCCAGGTGGGTCAGCCGCGCCGCCGCGCGCAGGCAGGCGAGCGTGCGCCGCGCGCGCGGATAGGGCTCCCACGCCTTGTCCAGGTGCGGCGCCGCGAGGTTCCAGCGGCCCAGGGCAGCGCCAGCCAGCGCCAGCGCGCCACCGCCGTTCGCGGCGTCCATCGGCGATCGCACGGCAGCGGCTGTCAGCGCGTCGACCCAATCGAGGTAGTGCGCTTCGTAGACTTCGAGGGGGCGCGCGCCCGGCAGCTGCCAGTCTTCTGGCGGAAATGCGGCCACTTCCCGGCCTGCCAGCACCAGGCGCCCCGCCAGCAGCTCTGCCACCGCAGGCGGCGGCGTCGACTCCAGCGCCGCACCCAGGTTGCGCAGCGCCGCCACGTTGGCCTTGGCGGCCTGCTGGGCGCCTTGCCGCTGCCAGATCGCCACCAGGCCTGGCAACACGGGAAGCCACAGCCGCTTGCGCGCCTCGTTGACGCCGCGCTCCACGTGGCTGCGCACGGGCAGCGGCCTCAAGGTCCGCCACCACCGCCCGAGAGAGGCGGGCTCCTTCATCGCGCTGCGTCCACGACGTGCCGCAGCACGGCTTCGTAGCGCTGCGCCAACGCCGCGCGATCATTGTGAAGTTCGACGTAGGCGCGGCCCGCCAGGCCTTGGGCGGCCGCCTTGGCGGGCGCTGCCACCAGCGCGTCGATGCCAGCCTGCAGGCCGCTCGCGTCGCCGGCTGCGCTCACCGGGCCGCAACCTGCCCGCTTCGCGATCGCGGTCACCTCACCATCCGCGCTCAGCAAGACCGGCCGGCCCGAGGCCATGGACTCGTAGATCTTGCTCGGCACCGTGTGCTCGTCCTTGCGCGGTCGCAGGATGACCAGCGTCGCAAAGGCGCAGCGGTACAGCGCCGGCACCAGCGCGCGCCCGACCGGACCCGCCAGCGTCACATTGTGCAGATGTTCCGCCTGGATGCGCCCGGTGAGGTGGCTGCGCAGCGCGCCATCGCCGATGAGGCAGAAGTGCACATCGTCGCCCGCGCGTTTGCCGCGCTCCTTCGCCAGATCCAGCACAAGATCAAGACCTTGGGGTGGATTGAACACGCCCGCGTACAGCACGAGCCGCTTGCCGTCCGGCACGCCCGCTTCGCGCAGGAAGCGTTGCGCCTCCGCCTGTTGCGCCTGCGCCTCGCGATCAAAGCGCGCCAGATCCGCGCCGTTGGGCAGCACGTGCACGGTGCCCGGTCGCGCGCCAAGTTCGAGCAATCGCTCGCGTTTCCCCTCGCTCACGGTCGTCACGGCAGCCGAGCGCGCCAGCAGCAGGCGGTTCAGTTGCTCCAGCGCCGTCACCGCCGGACCCGCCTTGACACGACCGGCATTCACGACGGCTTCCGGCCAGATATCGCGGACATCGA
>CAIXAA010000717.1 GCA_903917305.1 uncultured Myxococcales bacterium
CATAGACTTCCGCCAGCGCGGAGGCCTGCTTCTGCCGGCCGCCGAACAGGAGCACCTTGGTGCACGCGGCGTCGGTGCCCTCGAAGCAGGCGACGGCGGCACGGGCGCGACCGGCGGCCATCGTCGGGCCGTCCGTGTTGCAGTCCGTGCCGGTGGCGTCGACTTTGCACAGGACCGAAGCGCCCTTGCGGCTGTCGCCCGAAGCGGGGAGCGGGACGGCGGCGCCGCCGGCGACCAGCACGCGGTCGCCATCCTTGGTGTGGACGCGCGCGGCGATGGGGAAGGCGAGCGGTTCGGAACGCGTGAAGGGCTGGGCGCTGCCGCTGGCGATGTCCCACCGGGCGACGATCTTGGACACGCTGCAGGCCGCGCCAGCGCCGACGCAGCCCTTGGTGTCGAGCGCGGTGGACAATGCCGCGCCGGGCGTGAGGGCCACCTTCGCGTCCGAAGCGCCGCCGATCAGGGCGAACGCGTTGCCGGCCAGCGACACGCCGCCGCTCAGGCCGGTCGCGACGACGCCGGCATTGGCGAACGAGATGAGCTTGAAGATGCCGGTCGTCGGGTCGAAGGCTTCGACATTCGTGTCGGTGGCCAGCCAGTTGCCGCTGGTCGAGGCGGTCAGGCCGCCGGCGATCGCGACGCGACCGTCATCCATCGGCACCACGACGGGAAAGCCGCGCCGGGTGCGACCGTTCAAGGGAGAGAGGTTGTCGATGATGCAATAATGCTTGGCCGTGTCGCAGGTTGCATTGGGGTGGATGGATCGGCAATCCAGATCCGAGCCGCAGGCGCGCTGGGCGGCGACCGCCGAGATGTTCGGGTTGACCTGCGCAAGGCCGGTGAACTTGCCGAGCGCATAGGGCTGAACGTAATAAGGATTCGCCGTGACGGCGTCGCCGGAGCCGGCCGCGACGGTGATCCCGCCGCGGTAGGCGCGGTAGGCGAGCTTGCTGCAGGCGTCGTCGGAGAACAGCTCGACCAGCAACGCATAATCGTTGCGCGGCGCCAACTTGGTGATCTTGAGGTTGTTGCTCGCGTCGCTGTACGGATTGCAGACGGCCGGCATGAAGGTGGCGGCGCGCGACGCGTCGGTGACGGCGCCCTGGTAGACGCTGATGCGCATGCGCGCCGCGCCCGGGAAGGCGCCGGTCAAGGCCAGGCTGATCTCGCCGTAGCCGCTGGAGGCAGCCGCAGGCTCGGTCGACGGCGCACAGCCGGCGGCCCAGACGCCGAGGAGGAGAAGGCACGCGGCACGGTACTTCATGCGGCTCCCTGCGAACCCGTGCGCTGCGGATGAACCGCAGCAAGATCGGCTACTTGCCAGCGCCGGCGCCCAAGAAGATGGGATCCAGGTGCGCGTCGTTCTGATCCATCGAGAAGGCCGCGGTGCCCTTGGCCGGCGCCGTCGTGCCGCGCGTCGCCGCGATCGTCACACCGGTCACCAGGCCGATGCCGACGGCAATCGCGGTCCAGAACCACCACTTGTGCGTGATCGACGTCTCGGGGGGCTTGGCAGCGCCAATGCCTTCGCCCGGCGGCGTCACATCGGCGACCTGCTCGAGCTGCACACTCAGCTCCGCCGTGGCACCGGCGCCGATCGCGACGCGGCCGGTCCAGTCGCGAAAGCCAGCGCGCACAATGCGAACCTGATGCATTCCTGGCGAAAACGTCGCCGACATGCCTGTGCCCGTGGTCCGCCCCGCCAGGTGGTCATCGACGTAGACGAGCGCGACGCCACCACCGGCGAGCGCAACGTGCAAGGTTCCGGGGCGTTCGCCTTCCGCGGCCGGCAGATCGACCGGCCCCAGCAGCACGATGAGCCCGCGCGCCAGCGCCGCGCCCGGCTTGTCCGCATGTTCAAACGCTTGCACCGTGGTCTGCGCGACGCGGGCCTGCAGCACGTCGATGAAGCGCATCGAGATCTGCAGTGCGCCCACGGCGTTCTTGCTGATCACCGAAAACCCGACGAATTGCGCGCCGTACTTCGCGCCGATCTTGCCGAGGCACTCGACGCCTGCTTCGGTGCACTCGAACTCGAACATCTCCTCGACCAGATCCGCAC
>CAIXAA010000718.1 GCA_903917305.1 uncultured Myxococcales bacterium
CCCGATGCTGCCCGCCCCGGCCCTGTTGATCCTGACCCCGACGAGTCCCTATGCCCGCAAGTGCCTGATGATGGCGCTGGAAAAGGGCATCGACCTGCCGACGAGCTTCGAGCCGCCCAATGCGCCGGGCAGCCGGGTGCGCACGCTCAATCCGCTCGGCAAGATTCCGACGCTGCTGCTGGCAAATGACGAGGCGGTGTACGACTCGCGCGTGATTGTCGAGGTGCTGGAGATGGCCCAGCCGAATCCCGCGCTGATTCCCGCGGATGCGCGCGAGCGCATGGAGGCGCTGCGCTGGCAGGCGCTGGCGGACGGGATCGCGGACGCGATGGTCGCGGTGTTCATGGAGAACCAGCGGCCGGAGGACAAGCGGCACGAGCCGGCGCGCGAGCACCAGAGAAGCAAGGTCCTGGCCGGGCTTGGCGTGGCGGAGAAGGTCGTGCAGGCGGGGCAGTTCCTGGTCGGCAACCGGCTGACGCTGGCGGACCTGGCGCTGGTGGCCGGTGCGGGCTACGTCGGGCTGCGCGGCGCGGAATTGCTGAGCGGGCACCCGAACCTGGAGAAGTGGCTGGCGTGGATGGGGGAGCGGGCGAGTGTGGCGCGGACGGCGCCGCCGAAGTAGCTATTCCATCTCGAGAATCAGCGTCCCACCCTTCGCCACTTCCGCGTGCGAAAGCCACATCTCCGTCAGCACCTTCCCATTCCAAGTCGCCGTCTTGATCTTCACCTTGCCCGCCGCCGCGCCCGTCGCCTGCACGACGAAATCCCCACCGGGCAAATGCACCGTGGCCTTGTCGAACAGCGGCGCCGTCACGTAGTAGCCCGGGACGCAAGGCTTTGGATACAGGCCCAACGCCGCAAAGACGTACCAGGCCGAGAGCGTTCCAGCATCGTCATTGCCAATCAGCCCATCCGGCGTGTTCTGGTAGTTCGTCTCGAGAATCCAGCGCGACCATTTCTGCGTGAGATCCGGGCGTCCCGCGCCGCTGAACAGGAACGCGGCGCCCAGATCCGGCTCGTTGCCGTGGTAGTAGAATGGCGTCGGCAATAGGAAATCGAAACCCGCCTTGGCTTGCTCGAAGAAGCTCTCCAACTTGGCGACGAAGTCCGCATCGCTCGCGAACAGCCCCCGCAGGCCGACCTCGTCGTGCGGCACGAACCAAAGCCATTGCCACGCGCTCCCTTCCACGTACTCCGGGTTGCCGGCGAGCGACCAGTAGGTCGGGTCGAACGGCTCGGTGAACGTGCCGTCCTTGTGCTTGGCGCGGAAGAACTGCGTCTTGGGATCCCACAAGTTCTTGTAGTTGCCAGCGCGGGCAATCCAAATGGCCGTGTCGGCGGTCTTGCCCATCGCCTTGGACCATTCCGCCATGCAGAAGGAATCGTAGGCGTATTCGAGGGTCTCGGACACCGAGCCGTCCCCGCTCTCGCGGTTGACGAAGCCGTTCTGGATGAAGTCGACGATGCCGCCGAGCTCGCCGTAGGCGCCGGCGGGGAGCGGACCGGAGAGCGTCTGCTTCAACCCTGCGTACAGTGTGTCCGTCTCGAAGTCCGTGATGCCTTTCAAGTAGCTGTCGGCCGCGACGCTCGCGCCGTGCGCGGCAATCATGCTGCCGCCTTCGCCGCCGCCCATCGGCCAGCGCGGCACGTAGCCGCCTTGGGTCTTCATCGCGGCGAGCGAGTGCAACGCGTCGCGCTGCACGTCCGGCCACACGAGCGCGTAGAGCGGATGCGCGGTGCGGAACGTGTCCCACAGCGACATGTCGGTGACGTAGTGCCAGCCGTTGGTTTGGTGGATCTGCTTGTCGAAGCCGCGGTAGCGGCCGTCGACGTCGCTCCAGATGGTGGGCATTTGCAGCGAATGGTAGACGGCGGTGTAGAAGTTGGTGAGGGCGGTCGTATCGGTCGATTCGACTTCGAAATGGTTGAGTTCCTTTTCCCAGGCCGCTTGCGTCGCCTTCAGCGTCGCGTCGAAATCCCAAGTCGGCAACTCGGCCTTCATCGCGGCCTGGGCGCCCTCGGCATCGACATAGGACAGGCAGACTTGGACTTCGACTTCGTGGTCCGTCGACGTGTCGAAAGTCAGCCAGGCGCCGAAGTTCGCCGGATCCGCTGTCGCCGTGACGGCCGTGCTGTCGGCCGACAAGGTCGCGCCGTTCCACGTACCTGACGCGACGATGGGCTTGTTGACGCGCGCCTCGAACCACACGTCGTAGCCGTCGTAGCGCCCAGAAAACTGGCCGTTGTTGTGGTCCCAGCCGCGCACGATGCCGTTCTTCACGTCGATGGTCAGCGCGCCGCCCTTGGAATGGCCGCCGCCTTCCGAGGCGCTCGCATCGAAGATCACCGTGCGCGACACTCCCGGAGTGCCGAAGTGGTAGCGGTGGTGTGCGCAGTGGATCGTCGCCGTAATCTCGACCTTCACCGGCACTGTGTCCAAGAGTTGCACGTTGTAGAGTCCGGGCTTGGCGAAATCTGTGTGGCCAATCATCGGGTCGAACTGCCGCTTCCTGCCATAGCGCGTCGCTTTCTCCGGGGTCATCTTGTCCGTGGGCATCAAGAGCACGTTGCCGTAGTCGGGAATCCCCGTGCCATGCAGGTGATTGTGCGAAAAGCCGAGCAAGTACGGGTCGGAGTACTGGTAGCCGGCCGTATGCGAAAAGCCCGGCTGCGACGTCGCCGTGCCTGTGTCGGGACTCGCCTTCACGAGGCCAAACGGCGCGTTCGCGCCGGGATAGCACGAGCCGATGTTGCCGCCGCCAAAGCCGGTGCCGATCAAGGGGTCGACATAGTTGAGCAGCGAAGCCTTCGTGGGCGTGACGTCTGCAGCGACATCGACACCGGCATCGGTCCCAGTCCCGGTCCCGGTATCGGCTCCGGTTCCGGTTCCGGATCGGGAGCCGGAACCGCAGCCGGAACCGGAGCCGGTGATGAAGGCCATCACGAGAACGAGTAGGACCTTACCCATGCGGCGGAACCCATCCTCCGAACGCCCGCTCCAGCTCCAGCGCCGCGGCGATCGTCAGGTGATCAAACCCATGCGCCGCAATGACTTGCAAGCCCAGCGGCAGCCCGTCGCCGCCCAGCCCCATCGGCACCTGCGTCGCCGGCAGCTGCAGCACGTTGATGATCGCCGTGTACGCCCAGCCAATCGGCGGAATCAGCGGCGAGTAATGCTTCGGCGCGACATGCGGATACGACGGGAACAGCAGAATGCCGTCCTCGCCCAGCTCTCGCTGCAATTCGCCTCGCAGATCGATGCCTTGCTGCACCAACTCCTTGGCGCGCCCGGGCATCAGGTGCGGCACCTTCTCGATCAGCGCCAGCACGATGGCCGGCAGCGTGTGCGGCGAGGCGCGCAGGAACCAGCGCGCCAATTGCCAAGCGCTTTCAATGGGCTTGCCCTCGCCGAGCAGCGCCGCGAAGGACGTGCCGCCGGCCGCGTCCAGCATCGCCGACCAGATCTCCAGCGACGACTCCAGCTGCGGGAACACGCGCCGCTCGACCTTGGCACCCAGCTTCTCGAAGTGCCGCGCCACGTGCTCCTGCTCCATCTGCAGCACGACGTCGGGCTCCAGGATGCCGTTCTCGCGGACGTCCAGCACGCGCATCCGCGTCCAATCCACGCTGGTGGGATCGCCCAGCGGCATCCGCTCGCAGCGCGCGTCCTCGCCGTCCGGACCCGCCAGCAAGTGCAGCAGCGGCATCAGGTCTTCGGCGCGACGGCACAGCGGACCGGTCGTCAGGTAGCGCAGCGCGTCGTTCTCCGCCAGCGGAAACTGGCCTGTTCCCGGGACCATGCCGCCCGAAGGCTTGTGGCCGAAGACGCCGCAGAAGAAGGCCGGCATGCGGATCGAGCCGCCGATGTCCGAGCCCAAGCCGAACGGCGATGCGCCGGAGCCGACAATCGCGCCTTCGCCGCCGCTGCTGCCGCCGACGATGCGGCTGACATCGTAGGGATTGTTGGTGCGGCCGTAGAGGCGGTTGTTGGTCTCCATCCACATGCACAGCTCAGACGTGTTGGTGACGCCCATCGGGATGGCGCCGGCGGCGCGCACGCGGGCGACCGTGGTGGCGTCGCTGGTCGCGCGGACGTGCTTGCGCGCGACGAGGCCGGCGGAGTGCGGCATGCCGGTGAGGGAGAAGCACTCCTTGATGGTGCACGGCACGCCGTGGAAGGGCGGCAGGCCTTCTTCGCCAGCGAGGACGCGGGCATCGGCGGCATCGGCTTCGAAGCGGGCTTCGGTGTAGCGCTTGGCGACGACGGCGTTCAAGGCAGGGTTGACGGCCTCGATGCGGGCGATGTGGCGCTCGAGGATGTCGCGGGAGGTGGCTTGCCGGCTGCGGATCAGCTCGGCGAGGCGGGTGGCGGACAG
>CAIXAA010000719.1 GCA_903917305.1 uncultured Myxococcales bacterium
CAGTTGCTCAACGTGGTACGCAAGGTGCTGGGACGGTGACCGGATCGTCGCCGGCGCACCGGCGACCGCGCTCAGTTCGACTCTTCGCGCCGGTTCTCGCGCATCAGCGCGAGCAGCGCGCACGCCATCAAGAAACGCGGATCCACGTTGGCCCCTTGCGCGTGCACCGTCAGACGGTACTCCTTGACGAAGAAGCGGAAGACCTGATCGACGCGGGCGACGGTCTGCCCGCCCAGCTCCACGTGCCAGTGCCCCGGCAGGATCGGCAGGAAGCGGCGCAGGATCGACATGCCGTCCTCGGTCATCAGGCCGATCGGCTGCTCGTCCTGGCTGAGCAGGTCCCACGTGTCGCGCAGGATCGACTTGAGGCCGCGCGAGCGCAGCGTGCCCAGCCAACGGCCGTCGTTCGGATCCGTCACGTCATACGTGAACGAAATCGCGATCATCTGGCGCGCCTGAATCTGCGCCAGCGGCTGCTGCATCCCCTCGTCCGCGAAGATGCGGAACTGCTCGCGCAGCTTGAGCAGCGGATGGCGAACGAACATCACGAGGCCACCTGCCTCGTCGAACGCGCGAAAGGTCCTGTCCATAAAGGAGAAAAACGGCCGCTTGATGAGGTAGTTGCCTTCACGGGCAATGGCGGTGGTCATGACGAATCCTCGGCTCCTCCGGTGGAGCCGGGCGATGATCCGCTGTCGTCCAGGCGCTGTAAAGCTCGCCGCTTGCGGGAAGCAACTGGCGCCGCGTAGGGTTGCACCCCTGCACCGTCCGGAGCCGCCCATGCCACCCCTGGTCCGCTATGCCCCTTTCGCGCTGGCGATCCTCGTCGCGGTGTTCTTCAGCCATCGGTTCCTGTGGCGGCGCCTCATCGAGCGCACGCAACTGCCTGATCCATGGCGGCAAGTCGGGACAGGGCTGCTGATCGGCCTGGCCTGCGCCTGGCCTTTGGGTGTCGCGCTGCCGCACTTCATCGATGCGCCGTGGTCGCGCGTGCTGGCGGCGGTGGGCCTGACGTGGATGGGCCTGACGCTGCTGCTGTTTCTCGGTCTCGTGGGCGCGGACCTGCTGCGGCTCCTCGCACGCAAGGGCCACCAAGCCTTGAAGATCGCGGACTTCGATCCGGAGCGCCGCTTGTTCTTCTCGCGCGCGCTCACGGGCGGCGTGTCCGCGGGCATGGTCGCGATGGGCGCAGGTGCCGTGCGCAAGGCGACAGGTCCCGCGGAGTTGCGCGAAGTCACGGTGCCGCTGCGCCGCCTGCCGCGGTCCATGCACGGCTTTGCCATCGTGCAGATCTCGGACCTCCACGTCGGCCCGACCATCCGCCGCGAGCACGTCGTCGACCTGGTGGACCGCATCCTGGCGCTGGGGCCGGACATGATTGTCATCACTGGCGATCTTGTCGATGGCCCGGTGCCGGCGCTGCGCAACCAGACCGAACCGCTGGGCCGTCTGCGCGCGCCGCACGGCGTGTTCTTCGTCACTGGCAACCACGAGTACTACGCTGGCGTCGAGCCGTGGCTGGTCGAGCTGGAGCGCCTGGGCATCCGCACGCTGCGCAACGAACGGGTGGCGATCGGCGGCGAGGAAGGCTTTGATCTCGCGGGGATTGATGACGCGACGGCGCACCACTTCGGCCACGGCCATGGCGCGGATCTGCCCAAGGCGTTGGCCGGACGCGATCCCAAGCGCGAGCTCGTGCTGCTGGCGCACCAGCCCAAGGCCATCTTCGAGGCGGCGGCGCACGGCGTGGGGCTGCAGCTCTCCGGCCACACGCATGGCGGCCAGATCTGGCCGATCGGCTACCTCGTCAAGCTCGTGCAGCCGTATGTCGCCGGGCTGGCGCTGCATGAATCGACTTGGATCTACGTGAGTCGCGGCACGGGCTATTGGGGGCCGCCGATGCGCCTCGA
>CAIXAA010000720.1 GCA_903917305.1 uncultured Myxococcales bacterium
ACGGACCGGGAGTGGCACGACCTGGCCACGGCGCTGACCATCGGCGAGACGTTCTTCTTTCGCTATGCCGGCCACTTTCAAGCGTTTTCCGAGATCGTGCTGCCGCAGCGCGTGGCGGCAAGGCAGGCGCAGCGTGAAATCACGGTGCTTTCAGCGGGTTGTGCGACGGGCGAGGAGCCGTACTCCCTGGCCATCGCGGTGCGCGAATGCCTGGCGCTGCCGCCCGGCTGGACCGTGCGCATCCTGGGCATCGACCTCAACCCGCGGGCGATCGCCAAGGCGAAGCGCGCCCAGTACAGCGAGTGGTCGATGCGGGCGCTGACGCCTCAGCAACGTGCGAAGTATTTTCAGGAATCGCGCGGGCATTGGCTGCTGAGCGACGACATCCGCCCGATGGTGGACTTCGAGTGCCGCAACCTCGTCGAGGAGGACAGCGCGTTCTGGACGCCCGGCCGCTTCGACGTGATCTTCTGCCGCAACGTGATGATGTACTTCCCGCGGCCGGTCATGCGCCGCGTCGTGGAGCGCTTCGCGACCAGCCTCGCGCCCGGCGGCTACCTGTTCTTGGGCCACGCCGAGAACCTGCGCGAGATGGCGGATGCCTTCGAGCTGCGCCAATCGCACGGCTCTTTCTACCACCAGCTGACGCCGCCGGAAGCGCGCGAGAAGACGCCGCCGTTGCCGCCTCCGCTGCTTGCGCCGCTGGCGCCGCCGCGGCCATTGTCGGCGCCGCAACCGCTTCCCGCGCCGCCACCGCGCGCGCCGGAGCCTGCGCCGCCGCCCCTGCCCGACGAGGTGCTTGCCGTTGCGCGGGATCTGCTGGGTCAGGAGCGGTTCCTCGATGCGCTGGCCGCGCTCGACGGCCTGCCCGCTGCGGCGAGCGCCCGGCCAGAAGCGCTGGCTTTGCGGGCGATTGCGCTGACGAACGCCGCGCGGCTGGACGAGGCGCAGCTGGCCTGCCAGCAGCTGCTGGGCCAGGACCCGATGCACGCGGGCGCCCACCACCTGCTGGCGCTGTGCGCGGAGCGGCTGGGCGACGTGGAGCGCGCCGTTCGCCACGACCACGCCGCGGTCTATGCCGATCCGAGCTTCGCGATGGCGCACGTGCACTTGGGCCTGCTGCACCGCAGCAGCGATCCCGGCGTGGCGCGGCACGAGCTGCTGCAGGCGCTCATGGCGCTGGAGACCGAGGATCCGCAGCGCATTCGCCTGTACGGCGGCGGCTTTGGCCGTGAGGCGCTGATGGCCTTGTGCCAGGACGAACTCCACAGCCGCAGGGGGCGCCGTTGATGCAGGAACGCGACATTGCGGGCGATCTGGCGGCGATGCGCGCCGAGTTCGAGCGCGCGTTCGCCGAACCGCGGCGCGCCGAGCGCGAAGAGCCGGAGAGCCTGGTGGCCGTGCGCATCGCCGGAGCTCCCTATGCCTTTCGCATCAAAGAGTTGACGGGAATCGCCGTCGGCCGGCGCGTCGTGAAGCTGCCGAGCGACGTGCCGGCGATGGTGGGGCTGGCGGGCGTGCAAGGACGCCTGGTGCCGGTCTGGAGCCTCGCCGCGCTGATGGGCATTCCTTCGACAGAACAACAGAATCAGTGGATTGCGCTGTGCGGGCAGGCCGATCAGGTCGGCCTCGCGTTCGAGAAGATCGACGGGTACCTGCAGGTGTCGCCTGCCAGCATCGTGCCGTTCGTGGCGCAGGACACCTCGCGCGAGCTGGTCAAGGAGCTGCTGCGGGCGGACGGCGCGGTGCGCCCGATCCTCGCGGTGCCGTGCGTGATCGACACCATCAGACGGCAGGCGGCTGCGGCCAGACCTGCAAAGGAGCGATGAATCATGGGCAGATCCTGGTCCTTCGGACACAAGCTGGGCGCTGGCATGGCCCTCCTCATCACGCTGACGGTGGTGACCGGGGCGGTGTCGGTCTTCGCACTGCGCGACGTGGTGCAAGCCAAGGACCGCGTCATCACGGTGCATGCCCAGAACCTGATCGACGCGGAGCGGCTGCGCGGCGCGTTCAGCAGCAAGGTCGCGGTGTTTCGCGGCTACATCCTCGTCGGCCACGAAGACTACCTGGGCCGCCTCCGCGAGTCCCGGCAGCGCTTTGCAGCTTCCGTGGCGGCGTTGCGCAAGCACGTGGGCAGTGAGGACGATCGGCAAGCCTTGCTGGCGATGGAGAAGGCCGAGGCGGAGCATGAAGCTGCCATCCAGCGCGCGATAGCGGCGCGCAAGGCGGGAGCGGATCTCGCTGGCATCAGTCGACAACTCGACACCGAGGCCCTGCCGATGGTGGACCGGCTGCTCCGCGCCATCGATGGCTTGATTCACCGCGAGGAGTTGGCGCTCAGCGAGCGGCAGCGCGAGGCGAGCCAGTCGGCTTCGTTCTCCATCACCCTGATCTTGCTGGTGGTCTTCATCACCGTGGTGCAGGCCGTCGTCGGTGGCATCGTGTTCGCGCGCTCCGTGACGCGCCAGATCAACAAGAGCGTCGGTCACGTCGAGAGCTCCGCGCGCGAGCTGCAGGCGGCGGCGGGCCAGCAGGCGGCGAGCTCGCGCGAGCAGACCATCGCGGTCAAGGAAATCACGACGACGATCACGGAGTTGCTGGCTTCGGCGCGGCAGATTGCCCACAGCGCTCAGCGCGTGGCGGTCGCGGCCAACGACACGGCGGAGGCGGCGCTGACCGGCGACCACCAGGTGGTGACGACGCAGGAGGCGGTGCAGGGCATCCGCCGCCAGGTGGATGTGATCGTGGGTCACATGCTGGACCTGGGCAAGCGGTCGCAGCAGATCGGCGGCATCCTGGACATCATCAATGAACTCGCGGAGCAGACCAATATCCTGTCGATCAACGCGACGATCGAGGCGGTCGGTGCCGGCGAGGCGGGCAAGCGCTTTGCCGTGGTGGCGGAGGAGATTCGCAAGCTGGCGGACCGCGTCGGCGGGTCGACGCGCGAAATCCGCAACCTGATCGAGGAGATTCGCGCCGCGGTGAACACGACCGTCATGGCGACGGAAGGCGGTGCCAAGGCGGTGGACGCCGGCGCGCGGCAGTTCGGCGAAGTGGCAGCGACGTTCGGACAGATCACGAACCTGCTGGCGGCGACGGCGGAGGCGGCCAAGGAGATCCAGCTGTCGACCAGCCAGCAGACCACGGCGATCGAGCAGGTGAACGTCGCGATGCTCAACGTCGCCCAGGCGGCGCGCGAAACGGAGCAGACGGCGGCGGAGACGGCGCTGACGGCGTCGGAGCTCTCCGGCCTGTCCCAGAGCCTGAACGACATCGTGAGGAGCAAGGCCAAGGCCTGATCGATGCAGAAGGATCCCTACAAGTATTTTCGCATCGAAGCGCGCGAGCTGGCCGATGGCCTGGCCCAAGGGCTGGTCAGCCTGCAGCGCGGCAAGCCGGCGCGCGACACGGTGCCGGAGGTGCTGCGGCTCGCGCACACGCTCAAGGGCGCGGCGCGCGTGGTGCGGCTGCCGGAGCTGGCCAACCTTGCGCATGCCATCGAGGATCTGCTGGAGCCGCACCGGGCGAGCACGGAGCCGGCGCCGGCGGCGGCGGTGGTGGAGTCGCTGCGGCTGATCGATGAGATCGCGACGCAAGTCCATGAGTTGGAGCGGGGTCCCTTGGCTCCGGTTCCGGTTCTGGCTCCGGCTCCGGTTCTGGCTCCGGTTCCGGCTCCGGTTCCGGCTCTGGCTCCGGCCGAGATCGCGCAGCCGGGCGCGGACGAACGCGTCGAGACCGTGCAGGTGGATCTGGTCGAGATTGAGTCGCTGTTTCGCGGGATTTCCGAGTCCGGTGCGCAGATCTCCGCGCTGCGCCGCGAGCTGGCGCTGCTCGAACCCCTGCGGCGGCAGCTGGCGGCGCTCCGTACATCGGGCGTGGCGAGCGAGCTGGAGTCCCAG
Organism: uncultured Myxococcales bacterium; assembly: GCA_903917305.1. Classification (GTDB taxonomy): domain Bacteria; phylum Myxococcota_A; class UBA9042; order UBA9042; family UBA9042; genus CAIXAA01. Next base: position 3,906 of record CAIXAA010000720.1, read on the forward strand.
TTCGCGGAGGTGCACGGCCGGCTGTCCTCCCGCGTGGATCGCGCCGGGACGGACCTGGGGCAGGTGCTGGAAGCGGCTGAACGAATGCGGCTTTTGCGTGCGAGCACCTTGTTCGCCTCCCTGCAGCGCATCGCCCGCGACACGGCGCGCAAGCTGGACAAGCCCGTGGAGTTGACGACCGAAGGCGGCGATGTGCGCCTGGATGCCCATGTTCTCGCGGCTTTGCGCGGCGGCCTCATGCACGTCGTCACCAACGCCATCGCGCACGGCATCGAGACGGCGGCGGAGCGCACCGCGGCGGGCAAGCCGGCGCAAGGCCGCGTGTCCCTGCGGGTGGAGCGGCGCGGCGGGCGCGTGGCGTTCCTGTGCAGCGATGACGGTCGCGGCATCGACGTGGCGGCAGTGCAGCGGGCGGCACAACGCAACCAATTGGACTCAGGCAACAAGCCTCTGGACATGGCGGGTGCGGCGGCGCTGCTCCTGCGCGGCGGCCTGACGACGACGGACGCGGTGACGACGGTGTCGGGTCGCGGCATCGGCCTGGACGCCCTGCGCGCCATGGCGGAGCGCCTGCACGGCGAAGTGCGGCTGCACAGCGAGCCGGGGCGCGGGACGACGTTCGAGGTCGAAGTGCCGATCTCGCTGTCCTCCTTCACGGCGCTGTTCCTGGAATCAAACGGCGTGGCGTCGGCGGTGCCGCTGTCCTCCGTGGTGCAGACGCTGCGCCTGCAGCGCGATGCCATCGCCCATGCACCGGGCCGCGACGCGATCGTGCACGACGGCCAGATGGTGCCGTTCCTGCACCTGGGCGTCGCGCTGCGCCAGCCCTTCCAGGCGAGCCAGGCCGACAAGCCATTTTCCGCTGTGATCTTGCGGTCGAGCGCCGGGCTGGCGGCGATCGGCGTCGATCGCCTGCTGGGCGCTTCGCACGTGACCGTGCAGCCGCTGCCGGCGCTGGCCGCCGCGGATGCGGTGGTGTCGGGTGCGACGCTGGACGCGGAAGGCACGCCGCAGTTCCTCCTCGATCCGGACGCGCTGGTGCTGCGGGCGCGCCAAGGTGGTCAGGGGGCGGAGCGCGGGCAGGAAGAAGTGCGCCCGGCGATCCTGGTCATCGACGACTCCCTGACGACGCGGATGCTCGAGCAGAGCATCCTCGAATCCGCTGGTTATGATGTCGATCTCGCGGCGTCCGCGGAGGAAGGCCTCGCCAAGGCGCGCCAGAGGCCGTACCGTCTGTTCCTCTGCGATGTCGAGATGCCGGGCATGAACGGCTTCGAGTTCGTGGCGTTGACGCGGGCCGATGCGGATCTCCGCGATACGCCTGCGATCCTGGTCACGTCTCTGGCTTCGCCGGAGGATCGCAAGCGCGGGCTCGACGCCGGTGCGCGCGCCTACATCGTGAAAGGCGAGTTCGATCAAGGCAATCTCCTCCGCACGATCCGCGGGCTGGTTGGGTAGGGAATGGCGAAGGTTCGCGTGCTCGTCATCGAAGATTCGCTCACGATCCGGCGGCGGTTGGTCGAGGCGCTCGAGGGCGACGCGGACATCGAGGTGGTCGGCGAGGCGGCCAACGGCGAGATCGGCTTTGATCTCTGCCAGAAGCTGCGGCCGGACGTCGTGACGCTCGACATGATGATGCCGGTCAAGACCGGGCTGGAGACCACCGAGCTGATCATGGCCTGGTGTCCGACGCCGATCCTGGTGGTCTCGGCGTCGATGAACCGCGGCTCGGTGCTGTCGACCTATGACGCGCTGGCGGCGGGCGCGCTGGACGTGCTCGACAAGCCGACCGGTGCGGAGCCCGAGGGTGTCTGGGAGGCGCGTTTTCGCTCAACTGTCAAGATGTTGGCGCGCATCAAGGTGGTCTCGCACGTGCGCGGGCGCCTGGAGAGCGGCGTGCGCGCGCGCGTGCCGTCCGGGCTGGTGCCGTTGGCGCCGGAGCCGTGTCGCGCGATCGCGATTGGCGCGTCGACGGGAGGGCCGGGCGCCGTGCTGGAGATCCTGCGCGCCCTGCCCGCCGACTTCGCCGTGCCGGTGCTGGTCGTGCTGCACATGGGCTCCAAGTTTGGGTTTGCGCTCGCGGATTGGCTGCAAGGGCTCTGCCGCGTGCCGGTGGCCTACGCGGTGGACCGGCAGCCGCTGCCGCCGGTCGGCCAGCCGGGCGTCCTGGTGGCGCCGCCGGACAAGCACCTGATCCTGCAAGGCGGCCTGCTGCGCCTGACCGATGGCCCGGAGCGGCACTTCTGCCGTCCGGCGGTCGACGAGCTGTTCGAGTCCGTGGCGCGCGAGCTGGGTCCGCGCTCGGCGGCCTGCCTGCTGACGGGCATGGGCCGCGACGGTGCCGATGGCATGCTGGCGATCCACCGCGCTGGAGGGCGGACGATCGCACAAGATGAGGCCACATCTGTGGTTTTTGGCATGCCGGGCGCCGCCGTCAAGCTGGGCGCGGCGCAGCAGATCCTGCCGCTGGGGCGCATTGCCGACGCGCTGCTGCCCTTGCACACGAAGTCAAGGAAATCATGAAACAAGAGCTGGGGGGCTGAGGAGGAGCCCATGGCAGAATCAATCGCAATCGAAGTGGCCAAGCCTGCAGAACGCAGGCAGATTCTCATCGTCGATGACTCGATCACCGTCCGCAAGGGCATCGTCGAGACGTTGACGGACTCCGGCCTGTTCGAGGTCTTTCATGAAGCGCGCGACGGTGCCGAAGGTCTGGCGCTGCTGCACGAACACGCCATGGATCTAGTGCTTTGCGACGTCGTGATGCCCGGCATCGATGGCTTCGAGTTCCTGGCACGGGCGCGCTCCGAGGCGGCGTTCGCGGAGCTGCCGGTCCTGATGCTGACCGGCCAGGAGACGGTGGAGCAGAAGATTCGCGGGCTGGAGCTCGGCGCCAGCGACTACCTGACCAAGCCGTTCGATGAAGGCGAGCTGATCGCTCGCATCAAGGTGCAGCTCAAACTCAAAGATCTGCAAGACCAATTGCGCGCCGCCAACCGGGCGATGCAGGTGCTGCTGGTCACCGATCCGCTGACGGGCGTGCACAACCGGCGCTACCTCACGGAATCGCTGGGCAAAGAGGTGCGGCGCGCGCAACGCTACCACACGCCGCTGAGCGTGATCCTGGCGGACATCGACCACTTCAAGCGCGTCAACGACATGTTCGGCCACCTGTAAGGCGACACGGTGCTCGTGGAGTTCGGCCGGCTGCTGCAGAAAGACCTGCGCGTTCATGATGTTGCTGCGCGTTTCGGCGGCGAGGAGTTCGTCATCCTGCTGCCTGGCACGGAGCTGGCGGGCGCCAAGGTCGTCGCGGAGCGTGTGCGGTCCGCGGTCGAGGCGCACGAGTTCTCCGGAATGAACGGCGAGCGCGTGACCTCGTCCTTCGGCGTCGCAGAAGTGCAACTGGACGCAGAGGAGTCGCCTGCCCAGCTCCTTTCCGCAGCAGATGAGGCGCTTTACCGCGCAAAGGGCGCAGGACGCAACCGGGTCGCGGTGCGCGAAGCTTCCGATTCTGGACGGTAGACAGCGCGGGCCGGGCGCGCGAGCATGCGGCGGGCGTCGCACCGGATGGTGGCGGCGCGTGGCACTCCAGGCTGGCAAGCTGGATCGCCCATTTCACTTCCAGCGGCCTCCGGTGTCTCTCTAGCAGGGAGACTTGCATGGAAGCTGCGCTCACGCCAATGCACATCGCGATGACGGGCACGACGACCATCCAGGACGACGACCGGCTGTTGCTCGAGCGCATGCGCGAGGGCGATCGCGAAGCGTTCAGCGAGCTTGTGGTGCGGCACCAGCGCCAGGTGTTCTACCTGGTGTGGCGCTATGTGAAGAACGACGCCGACGCGAAGGACGTCGTGCAAGCCGCGTTCGTCAAGGCGTGGCAAAATGCTGAGGCATTTCGGGGCGATTCGTCGTTCCGGACCTGGCTGTACCGGATTGCGGTGAACCTCGCGCTCAACCACGTACGCGACAGCGGCAAGTGGAAGACCGCGGAATTGACGGAGGAACATGCCTCGCACGAAGTGCCGGGCATGCAGAGGCTGGTGGAGGCGGAAGCGGCGCAGCAACTGCGCAAGGCCGTCGAGACCTTGCCGCCCAAGCAGAGGCTCGTGGTGGAGCTGCGGGTGCATGAAGGCCTGTCCTTTCGCGAGGTAGCAGAGATCGCGGACTGCAGCGAGGACGCGGCGAAGGCAAATTTCCATCACGCGATCAAGCGTTTGCGTTCAGAGCTGGGGAATGCAGAATGAGGGTTCGGACACGTGCGCGAGGTGCGACATGCTGAAGACGATTGACGGGTGCATCGGGGTCTCGGAGCTGCTGGAGGCGTACGCCGACGGTGCGCTGCACGGGCAGGAGGCGCGCCGGGTGGCGGAGCACGTGCAGCATTGCGCGAGCTGCGCGGCGGATCTGCACGCGGCGGAGACCGTGCTGCGGGCCCTGCGCAGCCTGCCGGGTCAGGCGGGACCGCGCGACAAGGCGTTCTGGAACAGCATGGCCGCGGAGATCACCGCGACGACGGCCAAGGTGACGGCGCCCAGGCGCTGGTACCGCGGTGCGATGGGCCGCTCCTTCCTGGCGGGCGGCGGTCTGGCGGCGGCGGCGGTGCTGGCGTTCGTGCTGGCGATGCCGCAGCAGGTCGAGAGGCTGGCGGCGCCGTCGGTGGACGGCAGCTTGAGCGAGACGGTGACCGGCCTGGCGGACGAGCTGCAGTCCGAGGGCACGCCGCACCGCACCTTGTTTGACGAGCTGGGCATCCCGGACAGCGACCCGCTCGATATGATTGACGATCTTGACGACAACGACCTCCAGGCAGTCGGTGCGGAGTTTACGGATGGGGTGTGAGATGACCGGGAAGCGGACGGCACTGCTTCTGGCGATGACGCTGTTGCTGACGACGAACGCGTGGTCGCAGGTGCTGCAGGTGCCGCGCACCGCGCCGCCACCGCCCACGCAGAAGCCCGCTGCGCCCGCGGCCAAGGCGCCGCAGGCGATGCCGGCGCACGGCCCGGTGCAGAACCAGCCGCAGCGCGAGGAGATGAAGGCGCGCGTTCGCGAGCAGATCCGAGCGGTTCGAGCCAAGAAGCTGGCCGAGGTGGTCAAGCCGGACGCGGCGACGGCGGCGCGGCTGCAGGACGTCGTCGGCTTGTACGACGACCAGATGACCGCGGTGCGCAAGGACGCGCAGGCGACACGGCGCGACCTCACGCAGCTCCTCAAGAGCAGCCCCAACAATGTCCAGCAGTTGACCAAGCTGACCGACCAGTTGCTCAGCCAGCGCGCACGGCTGCAGCAGATCGAGAACGACCGCACCGCGGCGATGCGCAAGCTGCTGACGCCGGAGCAGTACGCCCGCATCATCCTGGCGTGGCGCAAGGTGAATCGTGAGATCCAAGAGCAGATCTACAAGGCGGTCTTGAAGAGCCGCGGCGACAATCCCGCGCCGCGCGACGATGAGGAATAGCGATTCCAGCGTGAAGTTCGGCTATCCTGCGCGCGACTTGCGCCGGAGGCTGACATGCCCATCGCCGACTACCTCGATCCCCAGCACTGTCCGAAAGAGCGTCCTGATCTCGCGGAGATGACGCCGCAGACGCAAGCCCTGCACACCGCCATCGACGCGGCGATGCGTGCCAGCGGGCAGCCGTACCTGCATCCGGACGGGCCGACGGTGCAGTTGGATCTGCTCGGCTCCGCGCGGATGCGCGACTGGCAGGAAGGCAAGGTCGCGTTCTTGTGGGAAGGTGAGGGCTGCTGGTCGGAGCTGCCGCAGGTCTACGCCCGCTACGGCACCGAGGCGACGCGGGCGCTGCTGCGGCGGGTGCAGGCGCTGGAGCACGCGAGCTGCGTGCTGCTGACCGATTGCGGCATGCAGGCGAGCGCGCTGCTGTTCGACACGCTGGTGCAGCCGGGCAGCCACGCGATCATCCTACGGCAGACGTACAACAAGACGCGCACCTACTTGAAATGGCTGGCAGCGCGCGTCGGAGCCAGCGTGACGGTCGTCGATGACGGCGACATGGCGCAGCTGGAGGCGGCGGTCCGGCCCGAGACGGTGCTCGTGTTTGCCGAGACCTACACGAATCCGCTGATGCGGGCGCTGGATCCCGAGGCGCTCGGGGCGGCGGCGCAGCGCTGGCGGCTGGCGGGCGCGAGCGGGCTGCGGCTGGTCATCGATCACACGATCGCGACGCCGTGGGGCCTCAAGCGGCCGCTGCTGGACGTGCCAGGCATCGATTTCGTGGTGACGGCGGGCACCAAGGCGCTGGGAGGGCAGGACCGCGACCTGTGGGGCTACATCGCGTCCAATCGCAGTGAAGCCATGAATCTTGCGATGGATCTGCAGGCGATGCGCGGCGGCATCCTCGACTGGCGGCGCGCGGAGACGCTGCTTGCCGGGCTGGACGAGGCGGAGGCGCGCTTCCGGCAGCGCTGCGCGACGGCGGGCGCGCTGGCGGCGTTCCTGGCGCAGCATCCGCGCGTGGAGGCGGTGTTCCACCCGAGCCTGGTGGAGCATCCGGATCACGACGCGATTGAGCGGAGTTACGCCCTGCCCGGCTCCCTGATGTCCTTCCGGCTGCGCGGCGCCAGCGAGGACGAGGCGCGGCATTTCTGCGACGTGCTGGCGACTTGCGAGGTGCCGCGCTATGCGCTGAGCTTCGATGGCCTGACCACCAAGGTGAACCACCACAAGACGGTCTCGGAGTACTTCACGCCAGACGCGGAGTTGCAGCGCGCCGGCATCGATCGGCTGGTGCGGCTGGGCGTGGGGACGGAGGCGGCGCCGGATTTGATCGCGTGTCTGAACTGGGCGTTGTGGCAGCACGATCGCGTGACGCCGGCCGAGATCCAGGCATGGCAGGCGCAGCGGGCGCGCGACCTTCGCATCTATGCCAGCGAAACCTGACCCGAAGTCTGCCAGCGCGTCGCCAGCAGCCACGGCAGCGCGAACGTGCCGGCGTAGGCCCACAGCGGCAGCGGCGCCGAGTGCAGCGCCAGCAGGCCGAAGAAGAAGAGCGCCGGGGCGATGCGCGGCGCCACCAGGGCCAGCGGCACGCGTCCGATGCCTTTGAAACGCCAGAGGATCGCACCCAGCGCGAGGGCCAGCGCCAGGCCGACGGCGGCCATCGTCTCCGCGGACGGCTGCCCACGGCCGACCCAGCGCAGCAGCCCCCACCAGCACGCCAGCAGCAGCCCATGCGTCGCGAGCGGCGCGGCGAGGACCAGCAGCCAGGTGCGGCGTTTCGGCAGCTTCTCGAGGAAGAACAAGGCGGAAGCGCCGAACAGGGCCCAGCCGAGCATGCCGATCCACGGCACGGCGAAGGGGCCGGCCTCGTGCCAGCGCCACAGGCCGCAGTGGGTCGCGATGGGCTCGATGAGCGCGGCGTCGTAGGCGATGACGAGAAAGGCAATGGGCAGCCAGCGTTGCGGCGAGAGCGCGCGGGCGATGTCGCGGGCGGAGAGGACGACGAAGACCCAGATGACGCCGACGAGCCAGGGCACGGTACCGTCAAAGCCGTGCCACGCCGGCGCGTAGTCGTAGAAGCCATAGGCGCGGATGCAGCTGTCTTCGGCCAGGAGGGCGGCGCAGGCGATGGGCAAGGCGGCGCTGCGCCACACGGCGCTGTCCCCGGCTCGCGCCCGCAGGACGAGGCCCAACGCGAGGATGCCCAGGCACGCGGCTTCGACCCAGACCATGTCCATGCACCCTCCCCGGTGACAGCTAGCGCCGCGTTCTGCCAAGATGCCGGCGCTTTTCGGAGTCCTGCATGACCACCGCCGCCCCGCCCCGTCTCTCGCCCATCCGCATGGCCATGCATGTCACGCGGATGCACATCATCGCCATCGCCTGCCTCGCCGCGCTGACCTTCGGCTGGCTGATGACCGGCCAGCGCCTCTGGTCCGCAGTGGTGTTCTGCGCCATCGACTGGTTCATCGTCAACTTCGTCAACCGCGCCGTCGATCTCGCGGAGGATCGCGTCAACGGCATCGCCGGCACCGACATGGTCGGCCGCCACCAGCGCCTCATCGAGGCCGGTTGTCTTGCGCTGATGCTGGTGTCGCTGCTGCTGGGCCACCTCGTGGCGCCGGTGCTGACGCCGTGGCGCGTCGCGTTCTCGGCCATCGGCCTTGCCTACAATTACCGCCTGATTCCAACACATTTCGGGCGCACGCGCTTCAAGGAGATGTATTTCAGCAAGAACTTCTCCTCCGGCGTGCTGTTCCTGCTGTCGACGATCGCCTATCCGGCCATCCTGGGCGCGGCGCACGTCACGCCGGGCTACCTGGCTGTGTTGGTCGGCTTCTTTCTGCCCTTGGAGATCACCTACGAGATCATCTACGATCTTCGGGACATCGACGGCGATGCCGCACTCAACGTGCCGACGTTTCCGGTCGTGCACGGCGCGGCGACGAGCCACCGCATGATCGACGGGCTGCTCCTGCTGTCGGCGGCGAGCTTGATCCTGGGCGCAGCGCTCGGAACCATTGGCTTGAAGGAGTTCGTCCTGATCGGCGGCGTGATTCAACAAACGTTGTACTTTCATCTGCGTCTGAAGCAGGGCTGCACACCGGAGCGCTGCATCTTCGTCACCTGGCTGGGCGCCGCGCAGATCGCCAGCTACCACGTGTGGATTCTTGCCGGCCTGCCGACGACGCTGGGCGGCTGGTAGCGCAGGCGACTTGCACGCAATTCGCGGCACCGCTAGGCTTTCGCACGCCCGGACCGTGTCCGC
>CAIXAA010000721.1 GCA_903917305.1 uncultured Myxococcales bacterium
CGCCAGTGACAACGTGCCGCGCACGCCGCGCGCTTCGACGGTGAACCGGCCGCTGCTGCCGCACGAGATGGCGCGGCCGGGCGTGTTGCAGGAGGCGGGCAGCCAGGCCAAGAGCGGCGTGCCGGAACTGGCGGATGCGCGGAAGGATCGCACGAGGCCGGTCGAGGTGGAGCGCCAGGTGGCTCCGCCGCCAACGGCTGCGACGCATGAGCCCGAGGTGGCCGAGCAGACAGCGGAACCGGCGGCGCACGAGGCTGCGGAGCCGCCCGAGCGCGCGGAACCGACCGTGGCGGCGGAGGCCGAGGCGCCTTCCGGGCCGATGTCGGGCAGCACGAAGGGTTGGCTGTTTGCCACGGCTGGTCTGGCCTTGGCGGGCGGCGGCGTGGCGACAGCGGTCTATGCGCGCAATGCCGCCGCGGACATCGACGCTACCGTCAAGCCCAGCGATCCGACCTACACGACGCAGTACGACGCGGCGCAGCGCGTGGCCTACATCGGCTATGGCGTGGCGGCCGTCGGCGGCGTGAGCCTCGTGGTCGGCAGCGTCTACCTGTTCGGCAAAGGCGGCTTGTCGCGGAGCGGCAAGGGCTGGACGTTGACCACCGTCGGCGTGCTGACCGGCGCGGCGGCTGGCTACCTGCTCATGAGCGCGATGAATGACGTGTCCGCCGCCAATGCCCTGCCCGCCAAGGATCCGGACTACGACCGGCGCTACACGGCGGCAACGCAAAGTGCCTACATCGCCTATGGAACGGCAGGTGCGGCGGCGCTGCTCACGGGCGGCGGCCTGTACCTGCTGCTGACCCAAGGCAGCGGCTCGGTGACGGCCGAAGCGCCCAAGAAGCTGGCGGAACCGAAGTGGGCGTGGACGCCGTGGCTGGGCAAGGGCGCCGGCGCGAATTTCGCGTTGCGCTGGTAGCGGCTACGAGCCAGAGACCCGCGTCATCTCCGCCTCGACGTCGCGCAGCCGCGCTTGCACCGCCGCGAGCCGCGGACCGCCGCCACGCTGCCCCAGGTAGGCGCCGTACTGCCGCAAGCCGCCGGCAAGCCGCACGATGTCGCCCATCTCGCGCAGGATGGTCAGCGCCTCCTCGAAGGCCTCCGTGCAGCGCCGGTCCATGACCGCCGCACGCGAACCGCCGTCCGTCAGCACGTGGGTCGCCAGCACGCAGGCGCGCACCAGCAAGGCGCGCGCGACCTGGAGCCTCGCACCACTGTCGCGCGCCACCTGCACGGCTCTTTCACTATCCAAATCAGCAGTTTCGACCGCGGAGCGCTCCAGCGAGATCGCCGCCTGCACGCGGTAGATGCCGGAGAGCAGCTCCGGATCGCTGACCTCCTTGGCCAGCTCCAGCGCGTCGAACATCAGCGCCGCCGCCTGCTGCCAATCGCCAAGCGCGATGAGCGTTTCCGCCCGCAGGATGATCAGTTCCAGGTGCCGGCTGACGTCGCCGACCTCGTGCGCGAGCCGCATCGCGCCATCCCAGGTCTGCAGCGCCTGCTTCAACTTGCCGGCGGCGAAGTAGACCTCGCCCATGACCGTGCGCGATTCGGCCGCGCCCCAGCGATCCTGAATCGTGTCGCAGACCTGTACTGCCTCGCCCACGGCCTCCATCGCATCGGCGAAGTGGCCGCGACCCACGTGCACGCGGGCGATGTGGCAGAGGGAGCGCGCCAGGACGCGCTTGTCCTCCGAGCGGCGTCGCAGCGCCAACGCCTTGAGAAAATGCGACAATGCCGTCTTGTACGCGTCGACGTCGCCGCGCACGAGGTGCACGAGGCCCATCTCGTCGCTGACATCGGCAATCCAGCGGTGGGCGCCCGCGACGCGCAGGTGCTGCAGCGCGCCGTCCAGGAACTGCAGCGCCGTGTCGTAGCGGCCGGAGTGCCGCGCCACCTGCGCGATGCGCAACTGCACTTCGCCACAGCGCAAATCGTCGTCGAGGCAGCGCGCCATGTGCAAGGCTTCCAGCAGCGTCGGCTCGGCTTCCTTGTTGCGCGACAGCCGCATCAGGCTTCCCCCGTGCGCCGTCCGCAGATCACAAGCGACATCCGCGTCATCCGCGCCGGCATTGCGCGAACCGGCTTCGAACAGGGCCAGCGCCCGCTGCGTCTGCCCCACGGTGCGCGCCGCGTTGCCCGCCTCGAGGAAGAACTGCGCCGCGAGCCGGCCGCGGCCGCCTTGCTCGTAGAGCTCCGCGATGCGCGCATTGTCCGCCACCGGGTCCGTGCGCGGCCGCCCCGCCAGCCACTGCGCCGCCAGCCGGGCGTACAGGCTGCGCTGCTCGCCCTGCATCTCCGCCACGAGCGCCGCCGGATCGGTGGGATGCACGAAGGCAAACTCCAGCTCGCGCAGCACGGTCGAGTCCTCGACAAAGGCCAGCACATCCAGGCCTTGCAGCTGGAGCATCACGCTCTTGAGCTGCGAACGGTCGCGCTCCGTCAGGCTCGCGGCTGGATCGGCACGACCGCCGCGCAGGACGGACAGCACGCCGCCAAACCACAGCACGCCGCCGAAGATCGCCGCGGCGTCAAGGGCTTCGCGCAGCTCCGCCGGCAGGCGCGCGAGGCGATCCGGCAGGGTCGACCGAGGTTGGGCCGCGCGCTGCTCCTGCCGCTGCGGCAGCGCCGAGCGCTCCCGCTGGCTGGTGCGCAGCGTCCACTGGCCTTCCTGGAACGCGATCTCGCCGGCCGCCACCATGCCGCGCAGCAGGTCGAGCAGGCGCTCCGGCGAGCCATCCGCGCGATCCGCCAGCGCATCCGCGTGGTTCTGCTGGATTCCCACCACGCGCTTGCCGATCTGGCGCGCCAGCGTGCGCATCGCCTCGACATCCAGCGACGCGAGCCGGTGCGCATCGAAGGGCGCGCCCTCCGGCGGCGGCGCCTCGGTGTCGATGAGGATGGCCACCGGACAGGGCCCGAGCGCCGCGCGCAGGCCGGTCGCCAGCATCGTCAGCTCCGCCGTTTGCGCTTGCGAACCGCCCAGATGCACCACCAGCGGACTGAGGGTCGCGCGGCGGCTCAGGTACGAGGCCAACCGCTGCACTGCGGCCTCCGGGCGCACCTCGAAGACGGTGGCGTCCTCCTGCGCGATGCCGTGCAGCGCCAGCCCCAGCAGCGGCCCGGCCCACACCATGACTTCGGCCACGTCGACATCGCCCAGCAGCGGCGCGAGGCGCACGGCCGTCGCCGACCACGGATCCGGCTGGCGCAGCAGCTCCGCGCCGCCCAGCAGCTCCAGCAGCACGCGCCCCGCCAGCGTCGGCGGCCCCGCGACCTGCGGACCCGACGCCACCGCCAGCCAGCCGACGCGGCGCTTGTCGGGCGCCACGGCGCGCTCCAGCTCCAGCACCAGCCGCGTCTTGCCCAGCCCTTCGTGGCCATGCAGCCAGATCACGCGCGGCTGCTTGCGGTTGAGCGCGTCGCGCACGAGGTTGTACAGCTTCTCGATGTCCGCGCGGCGCCCGATGAACGGCACGGGAGCGCCAAACAGCATCGTCTCGTCGCGCCGGCTCTGGCGGAACTCGGCCCACGTCTGGCGCGCGGCCGGATCTTCGGTCGGCACCGGCAAGGGCGGCGGCGTCACATCCGTATCGGCGAGCGCAGCGGCGACGCGTGGCGGGGGATTGGGGTCGCGGGGATCCTGGACGGTCATCCAATCACATTCCGTTGCAGCTCATCGCCTGGCTGAGGCACTTGCTCGTCGCGCAGCTCTGGCACGCACTGCCGCTGCAGTTGGGGCAGTTCTTTTGCATGCAGGTGGCGAGCTTGCCGAACGCGTCGGCGCTGTCCTGCGAGGAGCCGTGCAGGCAGTCCATCACGCAGCCCGCCTGCGCCGCGCCAGCGGGGCACGCGGGGACGCAAGTGGTCAGGTCCATGCAGGTCTTGTTGCCGGTCGGGGTCGAGCAGGTGACGGTCTGCGCAAAGCAATCGTTCGGCGTCGCGCCGGTGGCGCAGGTGAGCAGGTCGAGCAACTGCTTTTGCGCGGCGCTCGTGCCCTGCCCGTAACAGCCGCCCTGGCAGGTCGTGTCGTTGCCGCACTTCTGCACGCACGGGAACATGTCGTAGCACGTCTGCTGGCCCGACTTGCCGTCCGCGAGGCAGCTGAGGGAGGGCGCGTAGCACGCCGAAGCCGCGCCGCCCGCCGCCACGCACAGCGCCACCGCCTTGAACTCGTCGCGGCCGGCCTGGCCCATCGCGGTGTAGCAGTTCGCCTGGCAGGTGAACTTGCCGCTGCTCAGCTTGTCGCAGTCGGAGAAGCACTTGAGCGAAGTGCTGCAGCCCTTGGCGCCGACGGCCGCGCCCTGCTCCCAGCAAGCGGCAAGCTCGGCCGGGCACTGCTTGCCGGTGCAGTCCTCCATGCACTTCTCGTCGGGCTTGCCGCTGCTCTTGCACGTGCCCTGGGCGCACTTGGCTTGGGAACAGGCGAGCAACGCGCTCGCGGTCGGCGTCGCGGCGCTGGAGGCGGACTTGGCGCAGGCCTGGCCGCAGGTCGCGGACCAGTTGGCCTGGCAGTCGTCGTGCGCGCACTGGCTGACGAGCGTGCACGTGGCGAGCGTGGCAGGCGGCACATCGGCTGCAATTTTGACATCTTGCGCATCCGTGTCGCCAGTCGGTTGCGTGTCGCCGGACGGGGGGGCGGTGTCGCCGAGCTGCCCGACGTCGGTGCCAGCGACGCCGTCGCCCACCGGGAAGTACGTGCCGCCGCCGCCGGTGGAGGTGCCGCAGGCGGCGAGGCTGGCGCAGAGCAGGAAGAGAGGCAGGACGCGGCGCATGGAGACTCCACGGGAAGGGGCCGAGACGTGGCCGACCCGGAGTGTGGCGGGTTGTGCGCTGCGGTTCAAGATGCCGCGGCCCGCAAGGCCAGACCGCCGCTACATGCAAGTGTCGGGGTACATGCAGCACTGGTCCAGGACGCAGCCCTGCGACTGGTCGCAGACCTGGCACAAGCCGCCGCAATCCAGGAGGAATCCCGGCTTGCAGGTGCCCGAGACGCAATGGTCGCCCGCCGTGCACGCGTTGCCGTCCTCGCACGACGCCGTGTTCGTCGTGTGTTGGCAGGTGCAGGTGGCGCCGGTCGCGCTGTCCGTGGTGCACGGGTTGACGTCATCGCAATCGTAGCCGCCGAGCAGGAAGACGTACGCCGCGCCGCTGGCGGATGCGGCAACGCTCGCCTGGTCGCCATTGATGCCGGTCGCGGCGCTGGCATCGCCGATCCCCGACGTGACGACGGTTGTGCCGGACACGGCGGAGCAGTAGCCGAAGTTCAATCCGGTCGAGGTGTTGGATGCCTTCAGGTACGCGCGTTGCGCCCACGCCGTGCCGCTGCGCGCAAAGGCGTAGGCGGCGCCGCTGGACAGCATGAGGTTGCTCGTTTGGATGCCGTTGACGCCTGTGGCGGAGCTGTCCTCCGCGTAGGTGCTGACGACGATCACGTCACCGGAGATGGCCACCGATCCGCCGAACCCGTCGCGGACATCGGTGTTCGACGCCTTCAAGTACGCCTGCTGCGTCCACACCGCGCCGCTGCGCACGAAGACATAGGCCGCGCCGCTGTCGAGGCTGGACTCGTCGGCCTGGACGCCGTTCACGCCGGTGGCGCTGCTGTCCTCGTAGATGGAGCCGATGACGATCGAGGTGCCGGCGATCGCGACCGATTGGCCGAAGTTGTCGCCCACGCCGGGGTTGCTGGCCTTCAAGTAGGCCTGCTGGCTCCACACCGTGCCGACGCGGGCAAAGACGTACGCCGCGCCGCTGTCGACCGCGAGATCGTTGCCCTGGTCGCCATTGATGCCCGAAGCGTTGCTGTCCTCGCCGCGCGCCGTGACGACGACCGTGTCGCCGGAGATGCCGACCGCGATGCCAAACGTGTCGCCTTGCCCGGGGTTGCTGGCCTTCAGGTACGCCTGCTGCGTCCAGGTGGTGCCGGACCGCGCGAACACGTACGCCGCGCCCGAACCGCCCTTGCTGATGTCGCTCTGCATGCCGCTGTTGACGCCCGTGCCGCCGCTGGCTTCGCCGGGCTCGCCGACGACGATGGTGTCTCCCGACACGCTGACGGCAAAGCCGAAGTCGTACCCGGTGCCGGTGTAGAACGGCTTCAAGTACGCCTGCTGCGCCCACACGCCATTGGTGCGCACGAACACATAGGCAGCGCCGCCCCACGCGGCCGAGTTGTCGGCCTGGTTGCCGTTGATGGTGGTCGCGTTGCTGGCCTCGTTCGGTGCGCCAACGACGATGGTGTCGCCGGAGATGGCCACCGCGTCGCCGAAGTGATCGGCCGCGCCGGCGTTCGACGCCTTCAAATACGCCTGCTGCGTCCATGCCCCGTTCTGCCGCACGTAGACATAGACGGCGCCGGCGCCGACCGCGCTGTTGTCGGCCTGGTTGCCA
>CAIXAA010000722.1 GCA_903917305.1 uncultured Myxococcales bacterium
ACGCGGCGGTTCGTCTGCTTGCCCGCGTCGGTGGCGTTGTCCGCCACCGGCTGGAACATCGCGTAACCACCGGCACTCAGGTTCTTGCCCTCGCAACCGCCTTCCTTGATGAGGAACTTCACGACGGTCAACGCGCGCTGCATCGACAGGTCCCAGTTCAGGTCCTCGGCGCCGGAGCTGTCCGTGTGTCCCGCGACCTGGAACAGGCGGTCCGGCAGGCTCTTCAAGATGCCCGCCAGCTCGAGCAGGATCGGCTTGGCGTCCTCCTTGAGCTTGGACTTGCCGGAATCGAACAGGATGTCACCTTGCAGCGCGATGACCAGGAAGCCGCGCGACACCTTGACCTGCAGCTTGCCGGCGTCCGACATGGCCTTGAGCGCGTCGCGCACTTTGTTGACGCTGGCCGAGACGCGATCGAGCTTCGCTTGCAGCTCGGCGCGCTCGATCTGGCACGCGGCCAAGGACTTGGCGCTGTTGCCGCCCTTGTTCGTGCACTCGTCGAGCGCCTTGCGCGTCGCCGACAGATCCGTGCCAGCCTTGTCGGCGCGGTCCTTCTCGCTGGAAGCCGTGGCTTCCGCCGTGTCGCCGCGCGTGCGCTGCTGCTCCTCGCGCAGGCGCGCCGCTTCGGCATCTTCGGCGCACTGCTTCTTGATGGCGGCCATGTCGCGGTCGTACGCGTCTTTGGGGATGCCGCAACCGGCGGCAGCGAGGCCAAGGACCAAGAGCGCGGCGCGCGCGGACCAGATCGTGAGGCGGGTGCTCATGAAGACTCCTGCGAAAAGTGTGGGGCGACAGCGGTCGCCGCGGGATTCGGCGCAGTGTACCACGGCCCAGCTTGACGCAATACCCGCCCGCGGCACGCCAGATTGCCGCGCCGCGTTCGATGCGGCACACTGCGGCGCATCACTCCCGCCTTTGTCGCGGTTCAGCGCTGCAGAAGGATGGGGTGACATGACCGATCGGGGACGCATGCGCGCTTGGATGCCCATCGCCGTGACCGTGCTGCTGGCGACCGCCTGTGGTCGCTCGGCGCCGCCGCCGATGACGACCGTCGAGGCGCCGCGCCCTTCGCCCAAAGGTCTGCCGGGGGAGCGGCCTCCGGGCAACGCCGTCGCCACCGCGCTGCAGAACGGCTGGTATTGCTTCGATCTCGCCGGTGCGGAACGCCCGATGCTCCTGCCGGACGTGTCCAATGGCCGCCTGCGCTACATCGAGCGGCAGGAGACGCGCTTTGGTCCGCAGGATGTGGCGATCGCCGTCGATCTGGCGACGGGCGTCACCGAACTGATCGAAGCCGCGCTCGATCCGGCGATTCCCGCCACGCCGACCGCGCCGCCGGAGGTCGCCGCCGCCATGCGCATGGGCGATCGCTGGATTCAAGGGCCGAGCGAAGCCTTCATCCTGCGCGGCGAGCCGCGTTCGCAGCAGCTCATCGCGGTGGCCGGCAGCCAGCATGATCCGCTGGTGTCCATCGGCCCGGTCGGCTGGGGCTCGGTCGTGCGGCTGCCAGGCGGCGTGCTGGGCGCGCTGCTGGTGCACGACACGAACCAGGACGGCGTGCAAGGTGCCGGCGACGAATCGGATGTCTGCCTCATCGCGATGGCGCTGCAGCCGCTCTACATCGAGGAGCGCACGGCGCCCAAGCGCTTGATGCCGCACATGCCGGCGCTGCGCGAAATGCTGCGAAAAGAAGGACTTGTCGTGCTGAGCCTGCGCATCGAGGACGCCCGCCACCGGATGCGCGTCGAGATCAAGGGCACGCCGCCGGAAGACCCGATGGACGCGCTGGATCAGCTGCGGCGCGTGCAGCTGGGCACCGCGAGCGCGAGCGGCGAGGAGAGGCTGGGCGTGGTGCTCACCTGGCCGGGGCTCGACCGCACCGCGACGGCGGAGTGGCGCGACGCGGCGCAGCGCATGGTGCACTGGCTGGATTTTGCGGATCAATTGCTCGGCGACAAGCTGGATTGCATCGGCGGCGATCCGGACAACCGCGCCGGCATTCCGTGGTGCGAGCGGCGCGATGAGGCGGATGTGCTGGATTGGCAAGCGCTCCTGCGGCGCATCCAGCACGACACGGGCTTCACCTTGAAGCCGGAGTCGCGGATGCCCGCGCGCGGCGTGACGCACGACATGAACCATTTCGAAGCGCCCAAGGGCTTTTCCGCGCTGGACGGCGATGCCCGCGACCGCATCTCCCGGCAGTTGTTCATGGAAGTGTCGGCGCACCGCGCGCGGCTGCACCGCGCCAGGCCTTCGCCGCTGGCGATCCTGGACGACGAGGGCCAGCGCTGGGTGGTCGACGGCAAAGGTGCGAGGCGCGCGGCGCAGTAGGCGCTACGCCGGCCACGCGAAGTCGACGCCGACGGGCACATGGTCGGACGGTTGCTCGCCTTTTCGCTCCAGCCGATCCATGAAGCCATCGCGCGCCAGGGCAGCCAGCGGCGCCGTCGCGAAGACATGGTCGATGCGCAGGCCGTCGTTCTTCTGGAAGCCCAACATCCGGTAATCCCACCACGAATACAGACCCGGCTCCGGCCGCACGCGGCGGAACGCGTCCTGCAGCCCCCAGGACGCCAGCTGCGCCAGCGCCGCCGTCATCTCCGGGCAGTACAGCACGGTCCCCAGCCATGCCTCCGGATGCGCCGCGTCCGCCGCCTCCGGCGCGATGTTGAAGTCGCCGCACAGCACCAGCGGCTGGTCCGGCTGGTGGTGGCGCTCCAAGTAGCTGCGCAGACGCTGCAACCACCTCTTTTTGTAGACGTATTTCTCCGAGTCCGGCTCCGATCCGTTCGGCACGTAGGCGCACAGCACGCGCACGCCCGCCACGTCCGCGGAGATCAGGCGGGCCTGCGGGTCGTCCTCGCCATCGTCCAGACCGCAGCGCACATCCTGCGGCGGCGTGCGCGCCAAGATCGCGACACCATTGTAGGTCTTCTGCCCATGCACCGCCGCGTGGTAGCCCAGCGCCTGCACGGCCTGGTGGGGAAACTGGTCGTCCGGCGCCTTGAGTTCCTGCAGGCACAGCACGTCGGGCTGGTGCTCCGCCAGCCAGCGCAGCAGCCGTTCCTGGCGCGCGCGCACGGAGTTGACGTTCCAAGTCACGATGACCATAGCAGCTCCATGTGGCTTGATTGTCTAGCTATTCTCAGCCTTCAGATCGGTTGGACCTACCGATGGACCTACCGAAACCCGATCGGCCAAGTGGATCACCTGCCCCAGCTTACGGACTGCATCCTGGCGTGGCGACTCGGGCGGCCGGTTGTAGATAGCGTGCACTTGCTTGGAGTTGTGCCCAACCTGGGCCATGACGAGCGACTGCTGGATGCCGGCCAACGACGACAGGGTGATGTGGGTCTGGCGGAAGGTCTTGCCCGACAGCGCGGGGATGCCGAGCTCGTCGAGGCGCTTCTGCATCCAGACCCACAGTCCCTGCTCGGTCACGCAGGAGCCGCCGCCCTTTGCCTTGCCCTGTGCAGGAAAAAGCCAAGCATCGTCACCAGCTTCCGTGCGGCGCAGCTCCACAAGGGCGCGCAGGACGCCCGTGGTCTGCGGATCAAGGTAGGAAGGCCGGCCTTCCTCGTGCTGCTTGGTGCCCTCCACGATGTGCCCGGAGACCCAGTGCCGCGCGATCTGCCACTTGCCGATCTCGCCGGTCAGGTCCAGATCGCGGACCTGCACGGCTACGAGTTCACCGGGGCGCGCGCCCGTCGAGAAGCCGAGCATCAACATCGGGAACCAAAGCCACGGCGAGCCCTTCTGGGCCACTTCGAGCAGCGCGCGGACCTGGTCGGGCATCAGCGTCAAGTCCTTGCCGCCGCGCGTCATGCTGGCGCCCTTGGGCAGGTGCACGCGCTCGGCCGGGTTCGGCAGCCCGTACTCGTGGCACCCGTCCGCCACCAGCCCTTTCAGCGTGATCCACCGCGTCCGCACAGACGACAGCTTCGCCCCTGACGCGACCTGCCCGTCAATCCACCCGTGAAGATCATGGGTTGTGATGCGATCGAGCAAGAACGCGCCGAGCACAGGACCGATGTGGTGCGTCATGTGGCGCTCCACGTTGGTCTGCGTCGAACTACCCGGCGTCCACTCGCCTCTTGCGACCTTGCGAGCGATCCAGGTTGCGCTGAAGGCGAGCAAGGATGGTGGCCGGATCTTCACCGCCGGGTCCTTCGCGTCGTCCCGCAGCGCCTCCGCCTGCCTGCGGGCGTCCGCGATCGTGGCCTTCTTGGGCATCACCTTGGACCGAAACGTCTTCTTGCCCGTCTTGTCCGACATGATGCCGACCATCGCCACCAACCGGCCGTCGCGCACGCGCCGGTAGACGGCGTGGGTGCCCGTGGTCTCCAGCTTGTCCCTCATGGCCTTGCCCCCTGATGTAGCGGTCCAGTTCGTCGCGGTGTACCCGGAGGACCGGACGATCGGCGCTGCCGATGTTGTGCGCCTTGATCTCGCCGCGCTGGATGGCCTTCTGCACGTTGGCCGTACTCTGCCGGATGTAGGTGCCGGCCTCTGCGGTCGTGAACCACGGCGTACCCTGCGGAACCGGCGCCGGTAGCTTCTCGTGGCCGGTCGCGGGCTCCAAGGCGCCCTGCCCCGAGCTACCCCGTTCGATCGTGGCGGTCAATTCGCGGATCGCGGTCACCACCTCGGCGTCGCCACCGAGCGTGCCGAGGACGTTCGACTGCGGGTGGCCCCAGTCCGCCGGATACCGGATCGGCGGCAGCCGCTCGGCCTTGGGCAGCGCGAGCGGCGCGAACCTGGTGATGGGCTGGCCGTTGAGCAGCATGGCGCCGAAATCGGCTGGCATCGGGGTGGGCGCGCCCATCGTCTCGACCTCGAGCGCTGCCGGTTGCCCTACGGTGTCGGCGCCGTCCTTCGGCACCTCTGGATTTCGGTCTAGCACGGTCAACCTACCTGTAAAGCCCGAACTGGAAACGCGATCGTGTCCGCGCACTTGGCGCGCTGCTGTGCCGATGGCGCAGCAGGGCTGCAGGCCGCGCCGGACCTGGCGTCGTGGAACGCTTGAACATCTTCGTGGTGTTGGAAGGTGCGGGCTTGAACCGCTGGTGCCGTCCTGGAGGACGCAGCCGTGCGCACCCTTGCCGACAAGCGTCGATCCGGTGCCGTCGCGACCCTAGCACCGGCCGCAACCAGCGTCACGAACTGGTTGCAAGCTACGCGCGCGACACGAGGCTGGCTCGATCGCGACCCAACTCTGGAGCGGGTACTGCGAGGCGTTCCCCGTGCGCCGCTCAGTCCGGCCGCTGGCGGAGCCAGTTCCGGGCTCGACGATCTGCTGCCGCCCGGAACCTGCAATACGCCTTCGCTCCTGCGCAACGGCACGACATCCAGGCCGAACACCACTAGCGTCGCCTGTACCGAGGCAGCGGGCCGTGTCGTGCCGCCTCAGGGTGCAGACGTCCCACCCGATGGTCAAGACCGCCGTGGCGCACCGTGCATCGCACCCTGGGCCACTTCGAGGTCGCTTCACTACGCTGCGGGACGGCGCCGCGCCGCCGCCTCCAAGGTGACCGAGGCCGGCCTCATGCGGCTGGCCGTGTCGAAGATCCTGAACCATGTCGAATCCGAGGTGACGGCGACCTACGACCGGCATGGCTACGAAGTGGAGAAGCAGGCGGCACTTGAGGGCTGGGCGTGGCGGCGTTGACCGCGACATCGGCAGCGCCGAGCGACGCGGCCGTCGATCCCAAGCGCCCGACCGAGCGACGCCGTACGCCTGCCGCTGGCACGCCCCGATCGTCGGTGGCGCCCAGCGGCGCGATGTGGCACAGATCGCGCGTCGCGCCGTCGCTGGCAGCGGACGACCGGAGGCGCAAATGGGGCAAAGTCTCGATGCCACACCTGAGGAATCGGGCGGTCCAGGGCAAGCAGGATTCTGCGGTTTAGGCCGAAATTTCAAGCGGCTTGCGGACGTGGCGCGAGACACTCGCGTGGACCCGATCGAGGCCTTGTCGGTCGCGCAAGCTGCGCATGTCGACCTGTGGATGCCGCTCGTCAATGAGGTCCGCTGGCACTCGCATTCCTTCTTGCACTCAGGACACATGCTCAGCAACGAGCGCGTTCCCACTGCCCCCGAAACCCCGCCGGGCGCGATGGTCGTGGTCGTGGACCACCTTGAAGTGCAGTCCATGGCGGTGCACCGCGTCCGCAGCAGTGGACGCGGCAGCTCGGGATGGGGCGGAGAGCTTGTGCCGCCGCAGGAGTGCACGATCGACGAACTGGTCGTCGATGAGGAGGATGCCGCCAAGTTCCAAGAGATTGTCGATGCATCAGAGGAGCCTTCAGCGGGCGTAGAGTTCTTGGTGCGGTGCACGGGCGAGAGCGAGTACCCCTGCGGGGCCGGGCTGACCTTCAAGCCGCTTACGACGGTGGTGGCCGAGTTCGCAAGCGACGCTGCCACGCTCCTTCGGGTTGCAGTCGACAACGGGATTGCGCTGTGGATCTCGATGCGTGTCGGCACGGGATGGTACGGCGACATGTCGAGCAGCGGCCCCGAGAAACCAATGGCGGTGCTGGCATGTCCTCAGGACTTGGAGGATCTCGCGCGCACCGGGACCGCGCGGTCGGTCACCCACTTGTTCAGCGGCTTCCCGCCGAACTGCCAGTACGGCACGATGAGCGCGCACGACGTGATGGTCGAAGACATCTCGCTGGCCACGCGAGACATCGCCCGGCTCAGGCTGGGGCTGACGCATGCCCAGCAGATCGCACAAGCCGTCGACATTGCACGGGCAACTGCCCGGGAGTTGACGATGGCCAATCAACGGGCGGACTCGAACCTGCTGATTCTCGGGGCGTTGTCGAAGACCCTGGGCGCCAAGCTGCCCTACTTGAAGCCTGACAAACACCCTAGCGTTCATAAGTTGGCCAAGGAAGCCGAGCAGGTCCTCGAGGCGGCCGGAAAGACTAAGGGGCTGGGCCTCAGCACCCTGATGACCCGCATCAAGGAAGCACTTCGTGCCATCGGGGAAACGCCAACGGACGAACCGGCACAACCGGGCGACGACGAGCCGCCGCAGGCATAGTCGCGTTGGTGAAGACCTCAGGTTCGTAGGTTCCGTCCGACCGGGAGCTGCGCGACCTCGCCGCACCATCCGCGCTGCTGCGTTCGGGCGAATCTCGGGTGTGCCCCGGGACGTGCGCTTCGCGGGTGCCTGGGTGCGCGACGACATCGCAGTCGGTGAGCATCGACAATCCTTGGGCCGTCCTCGCGACGCGATTGCCGCCGCACTCCACCGCCGCTGAGCCGCCGCACAAGTACCTGATCTACACCATTAAGATCTGGCTTGCCCTCGCTTGCGGCTTGCCGGGGGCGCGTCCGAGATCACTGGTTCGGCGATCTGATCGCGACCACCTGCGCCCAGGTCTTTGCAAGCGGTGGCCGTCCACATTCCGGATTCGCGGTGTCAGTCGAGCTTTCATGACGCGCGGCTACAGCTGACGACGACGTGGCTGCAGGTCTTGCAAATTGCAAACGTGGTCGCAACTTGCAAACGAATATAGAGCCTTACGCGCGGTGTCGCGTGACCCGACTTGGAGTGACCGCATACCTTCTGGCCATAGCCGTGCGCGAGTTGCGCACGGTTGCGACCTCGTTTGCCAGACCCGGAGACCAACATGGACATGGAATCATTGGATAAGCTTGTTCTCGTTCCTCAAGCGCTGGAAATTATTGGAACGGCTGAAACTGCGGGCGAAAGCCCGCCCCAGGCGCAGAAGTCCGGCGACGCCACCAACGTGCCGATCCAGCCGCGGGCGACCGAGAACTGCGCGCCCGAAGCGCCGGCTCCGATGACGCCGGGGGCGGTGGGCGCGGACAAGACGACCACCGATCTCTCGGCGGTCGAAACCCAACGTGAAGCCGATGCCGGCACCGTCGAGACGCCGGCAGCGGAAGGCTTCGATCCGATCATCGGTCGCGGCGCTGCCAAAGGCGGCGACGGGGGCGCAGACCTGGGTCAGCAGGGCGCCACCGGCGCACAGATCGACGCGACCGGTGATGCAGGGATGAACTTGCCGGCCGATCCGGCGGCGGCAGCGGTGGTGGTGGACCCCGCCACGGACGGCTTGCTTGCGTGTAATATCACGGAGGTGCCTGGCGGAACGGTCGCGAACCTGCCAGCGCGGAACAGCACGGGCGCCGACGGCGACAGCACCGAGCCGAAGGTTCCCATCAAGCGCGATATTCCGGCGGCCACCGGTACCGACTCGACCGTGCCCACCGAGGTTATTGATCCTGCAAGCGAAAACCCGCCGCCGCTGCCCGAGCTCGACGACGCGAACGATTCGTCGGGCCAGGTGCTGGCGATTGACAGCTCGTCGTCGGACGCTGGCGATCCGATGGCGTCGGGGGCGAGCGGCCGTTCCGTCACGTTCCAGAGCGGCGCCTTCAAGGAGGCGCACCCCATCGATTCCAAACGGAAACCCGTCCGCAAGGCGGCGCGGGCCGTTCACTGCTCCTCGCCGATCAACGTCCACGTGGACGGTGCCTCGCCGAGCGATGACTGCGCAGAGGCCCCACCGACCTGGATCGAGCGAATTCCGATCGACCGTCTTGAGTTCGACGCCCAGGTCCGCGAAATCTGTCAGTTTCGCGTGATCGAGTACGATCAGGACATGGGAAGGGGGGCGAAGTTTCCGCCCCTCGAAGTGCACACCTGCATCGATGCGGCAGGCGTGCGCCACTATTACCTGGTGGGTGGCTTCCACAGGTTGTCGGCCTACGTCGCGCGCCGGCACAAGTACGTCGAGTGCGTGGTCACGGAGGGCGACTTGCGTGCCGCGAAATGGGCGGCTGCCGCCAGCAACATTGCCCACGGCATTCGCCGCAATGACGAAGACAAGCGGCGCGCCGTATGGCTTCTGCTCGAGGACGACGAGTGGCGCCAAATGACCGACCGGCCGATCGCCGCCTACGTCAAGGTATCGCCGACGTTCGTCGGGAACATGCGTCGCGAGTACGACCGCAAGCACGGCATCGGGCCGGATCGGGTGACGACTAGAAAGTCGAGCGACGGTCGGACGTTCACATTCGGCGGGAATGCCGCGACGCCTGCGACCGACACCGACAAGGCGGCGGAGGAGACCGCGCAGGTTGAGTCGGCGCCACCGGCGAAGCGGCCGAGCCGCAAAGCCCGCGTGCCGCTCAAGTTCGGGCGCACGAAGCCGGGTCCGGGGCTGGCACCCGCAATCCCCTCGGCTGACCACAAGCCCGAGGAGGTGCCGTCGACGCCGAAGGAAATGCCGCAAGCAACTGACCAACAGAAGGAATCTCCCGAAGAGGCAGAGGCTGCATATGCCGCCGGCAGCGGCGACGCGTTGACGCTGCGCCTGCAAGACCTTCGTCGCGAGGGCGTGCCGTTCGCGGCCATCCTCGCGACCATCAAGCGCATTTGGGACGTGCTGTAGCGCGCAGGCGACAGGCTGTAGAGCCCGCACCCACGTCATCGGACCGCATTGTCCAACTTCGTCATAACACCGTAATATTGAAAAGGAGTGTCCTGTGAGTGATCAGAACAAGAACAACATTGAGGAGCGCGAACGTTCCTCGGGACTTCCGGAGCGCCTTGAACGCAAGCCTGCCGTTCTCACGGCAGCCCCGGCTTTCGACATGGAGTCGATGCGCCTCGACACCGACTACACGAAGCTCGCCGCGACGACTCGCGAGCAGTCCAGCATCCCGACCGAAAAGCCGGGCAAACACGACTTCTTCCGGGTGCACCCGCACAACATGATGGATGCCTCTGTCCTGCAGAACGAGGCTGATGGCTTTTGCTACATCGTGTCGCCGGGCGTTGCCGTGATGTTGGAGGGCAACCTGGCGAAGCCCAAGACCCTGTACCTGTGGATGAATCGCGCGGGCACATACGGCATTTGGCCCTGCGGCCTGCCGCTCGACGATGGAACTGACTACCCCGCCTGGCAGTCGGCGCACGCGGTATGCCAGACCGCGATGCAGCGCTGGCTGCGCATCGCGTGGAACAAGTCGGCGAACGGCTACGACATGATTTTCGTGAGCGACAACGTCCGTGTCCCGGAGCCGGCGTGGCCCACCGCCAGCCTCTCGGAGATCCTCGGCAAGGCCTTCAAGGGCCGCATCATCACCGACCTCGACCACCCGGTGCTGCGCCGTCTGCGGGGCGAAGTGTGATCGATGCGTTGCGCCGCTTCAAGGAAATCCACTTTGTGGACTGCGAGTTCGGACTGCCGGTCGATGGACGGCCGGTAGTCCGGTGTCTCGTCGTGATCGAATGGCGATCGGGACGTTGTCGCCGCTTCTGGGTCGACGAACTGGCCACGATGGCGCAGCCGCC
>CAIXAA010000723.1 GCA_903917305.1 uncultured Myxococcales bacterium
CGTCGGATCGGCAAGCAGCGCCTGCTCCAGGCTCCCCACGGCAAGCCTGTAATGCGGCGCCGGATCTTCCGGCGGCGGCGCCGCCTGCGTCGTCTGCGCGCTCACGCCCGGCGCCGGCTCCGGCTTGGCTTCCTTGTCCTTCGCCGCTGGCTTGGTCGCCAAGGCATCCGCCTCCAGCTTGCGCGCCCACTGCAGCTGAAGCGTGCCTGTCGCATAGTGAATCTGCGCCTCCAACGCCGGGTCGCGCTGCCGCATCCCACCCAGCGCCCGCGCAAAGCTCGTCGCGGCATCGCCGTGCGCGCCCAACGCCGCCTGCGCCAGCCCGAGGTCGTACCAGATCAGCACGTGCTCCGGCCGCGAAGCCTGCGCCGCCTGGAAGGACTTGACGGCCTCCCCGTACTTCTGCGCCGTCATCGCCGCGCGCCCGTCCGCCATGTCCGGGTTTTCATGCTGCAACCACGTCGGCACCGCCAGCGCGGGCCTGGCCTGCGCGCCGAGCATCAGCAGCGCCAGCAGCAGCGTCACCAGCCCGGGCGCCAACTTCTTCGCGACGGCTTTCGTCTTCTTGCGCTTGCGGTTGGACAGCGCCGCCTCCCCCAGCAGCAGCAGCAGCGCCGGCCCGAGCAGGACCTGGTAGCGGTCCTCGCCCAGCAGCTTCCACTGCGCCAGGTACTCCGCCTTCTCCAGCCCATCGAGGGCCTGGAACAGCGGCAAGGCCACGGACTTGTTCGCATACTGGAAGTACTTGCCACCCGTCAGGTTCGCGATGTCGGTCAGCAGCTTCGAGTTCAACTCCGAGAAGATCGGGTTGCCGTTCTCGTCCTTGAGCACGCCCGTCGCCGTGCCGTCGGGGCCCAGCAGCGGCACCGGATTGCCCGTCGCCGTGCCCACGCCAACCGTGTACACGCGAATCCCCGCCGCCGCCGCCTTGCGCGCCGCGTCCAGCGCGCCGCCCTCGTGGTCCTCGCCGTCGCTGAACAGCACGATCGCCTTGTGCTTGGAGCCCTTGAACTGCGGCACCAGATTGTCGCGCAACTCCGCTTCCGCCTTCTCTTTTTCGCCGGTCAGCATCTCGGTGGCCAAACTGATGGCGCGGCCGATGTTCGTACCGCCCACCGGCAGATCGTCCGGCTTCAAGTCCTCGAGATATGTGCGGATCACGTCGTGGTCGGTCGTCAGCGGGCACTGCACGTACGCGATGCCGGCAAACGGCACCAGCGCCACGCGGCCGCCCGCCAGCTTGTCCAAAAGCGCGGAGATTTCGAGCATCGTGCCGCGCAGGCGGCTCGGCACCACGTCGCGCACCAGCATCGACTTGGAGGCGTCGACGACAAAGGCGATGTCGATGCCGGCGTTGGACACTTCGGTCTCGCGCAGGCCGTAGCGCGGCCGCGCCGCCGCGAGCGCGATGAGCACGAGGGCCACGGTCCACAAGGCGATGCGCAACCCCGCGGTCCGCGGCGAGAACGACGCGACGAGCCGCGCAATCACCGGCCCCGAGCCGAGCCGCGCCAGCAGCTTGCTCCGACCGCGCAACTGCAGCGCCGCCCAGGCGCCCAGCACCAGCGCGACCGGCAACAGCCAGAGCATCTCGAGGTCGGAAAAAGTCAGCGTATCCGGCGTCATCGCTCTCCTCGTCCTCCCCTACGGCAGCGTCCGCAGCACCGAGCGCCGCAGCAGCTGCTCCGCCATCAGCAGGCATAGCCCCGCCATCAGCCAGCCCCAGAACAGCTCGCGCCGGTTCGTGTGGACCTTGACGGTGAACGTCGTCTTCTCCAAATCCTTGAAGTCATTGCTGAACTTCGCGGCGTCGTAGCTGTCGTAGAACTTGCCGCCCGTGAGATCCGCGATCTGCCGCAACAGCTCGGGATCCGTCGGGAAAGGCCGCTCCGGGCGCTGGTACACTATGCGGCCGAAGCGGTCCGTCAGCGGCTGGCCGCGCAGCGGATCGATGGCCGGCAGGCGCGTCTCGCGGCCGGAACCGACCTGGAACGTGAACATGCGCACGCGCTCCTTCTCAGGCAACGCCGCGACATACTTGGGAACAGTGAGCGGATCCATGCTGCCGCCCTCCTGCTTGCCGTCCGTGATGAGGATCAGCATCTTGGAGCGCGATTTCGCTTTCTCCAGGCGTAGATACGCGCGGTTGAGCGCATCGCCGATCGCCGTGCCCGCGCCCTCGATGGTGCAGTGGTTGCCGCAGTGCGAAGGATCCTGCTGCGTGCGCCGGCCGTCGTCGAGCACGAGGTTGTCCAAGGCGTTGAGAAGACGCTGGTAGTCCAGTGTCGGCGGGAAGCGCAGGTACGCCTGGCTGCCGAAGATCACCAGACCGATGCGGTCCGATTTGCGGCCGCGAATGAACTCTTTCAGGATCTTGCGCGCGGCTTCAAAGCGGTTGTCCGGCTCCTTGCCGGTGGATTGCAGCGCGGCGATGTCGTCCTGGCTCATGTCGATGGCGTTCATGGAGCCCGACATGTCCAAAGCGATCATGATGTCGATGCCTTCGCCGCTCAGCACCTCCTGGTCGACCTGTTGCGGGCGCGCCATGGCGACCACCAGCACCGCGAGGGCCAGCGCGCGCAGGATGTCCGGCAGCCGACGCAGGCGCACGCGCCAGGTAGGCGCAATCAGGCGAAATGTCTCGAGGCCGCTGACCTTGAGGGTCGCCGGGCGCTGGCGCGTCTGTTTCCAGACGGCGGCGGCAACCAGCAAAAGGCCAAGCAAATACCAGGGATGTTCGAAGGTCCATCCGCTCATGCCGGGCGACCTCCCATGGCCAGCCAGGGCAGCA
>CAIXAA010000724.1 GCA_903917305.1 uncultured Myxococcales bacterium
GGCTGCACGATGGATTTCACGCCGCCCTTGATGAGCGTCTCGACGCCGTCGGCAAACGGGAAGAACGCGTCCGACGCGGCGACCAGCGTGCGGTTGCCCTTGCGCGCCTTGCCCACCGCGATGACGGCGGAGTCGACGCGCGACATCTGCCCCGCGCCGACGCCCAGCGTGCCGGTCTCGTCGCCGATGACAATCGCGTTGGATTTGACGTGCTTGCACACGCGCCACAGCAGATCCAGCGCCTGCCACTCGATGTCCGTCGGCTGCGCCTTGGTCACGACGCGCCCGCCGCGGATGTCGAGCGCGCAGCTGTCCGGGTCCTGCGACAGCACGCCGAACACCGTCGTCTTGAGCATCCGCTTCCAGTAGTCGATGCGCGGGGTTCCCATCGACACCACGCGCAGGTTCGGCTTCGCGGCCAGCAGCTCCAGCGCCTCGGGCTCGAAGGATGGCGCGAGGATCACCTCCAGGAAGCGATCGCCCACCGCGTGCGCCGCGGTGATGTCGAACGTGCGGTCGACCGCCAGGATGCCGCCAAACGCGCTGATCGGGTCGGCATCGAACGCGCGCAGGATCGCGCCCGCGGCCGCCGTCACCACGCTGCCCACTCCGCAGGGATTCGCATGCTTGACGATGACGGCGTTGGCCCGCGCGCGCGGCAGGTCGCACAGCGCCGCCCAAGCCGCGTCGGCATCGACCAGGTTGTTGTAGCTCAGCTCCTTGCCCTGGTGGATGACGAAAGCTGCCGCATCGACAGCAATCTTGTCGACATCCGTCCACCGCTCCGCACCCTGGTGCGGATTCTCGCCGTAGCGCAGTATCGAAGCGCCGGTCAGCCGCAGGGTCAGGCCGCCTTCGGTCGATTCCTCTTTCGCCTCTTTGGCTTCCGGCTGCGCTCCCTTGCTCAGGTACGCCGTGATGGCCGCGTCGTACGACGACGTGTGGGCAAACGCCTTGGCGGCGAGCTGGCGCCGCCTTCCCAGCGTCATCTTGTTCGCGGCAAGATCCGCAAGAACACCATCATAATCATCCGGTTCGACCACAACGACCACGCCGTCATGGTTCTTGGCCGCCGACCGCACCATCGCCGGCCCGCCAATGTCGATCTGCTCGATCGCCTCTTCGTCCGTCGTCTCCGGCTTGGCGATCGTCTCGCGGAACGGGTAGAGGTTCACGACCACGATGTCGATCGGGTTGATGCCGGCACCCTCAATCGTTGCCATGTGTTCCGGCACGTCGCGGCGCGCCAGGATGCCGCCGTGCACCGCCGGATGCAGCGTCTTGACGCGGCCGTCCAGCATCTCGGCAAAGCGCGTGATGCCCTCCACGGGCGTCACCGGCACGCCCGCCTGTAGCAGCGCCTTGGCCGTTCCACCTGTGGAAACAATGGTATAGCCGAAGTTCTGCAAGCCGGTGGCCAGCTTCACGACGTCGCGTTTGTCGGCTACGGAAATCAGGGCCAGTCGCTGCATGTCCGCCTCGAAGCGCGTGTGGGCCGCGCGCCGCGAAGGCTAGGACAACGGCGGCCAGGCTGCGCGCTCCGGCTGCGACTTGTTGCGTACTTGTTGCAGATTGACGGACTAGCTGCGGAACACGGCCTCGAGGTCGAGCGCAAAGTCCTCTTGATGCAGCTTGTCCAGCCCGCTGACCTCGACCTGGCGGATGCGCTCGCGGGTCAGGTTCATGATCGCGCCGACCTCTTCGAGCGTGATGCCGCCACGCTCGGCGATGTCCAAAGCGCAAGTGTCTTTCATTTCCCAGACTTCGATGTCGGGGAAGTTGATCTTGATCGATCCCGTCGCCGGATTCACGTCCAAATACAGGTGGTGCTTGCAGGCGACAAAGGGGCAGGGGCGCACGCCGTGCTCGCATTCGGAGCGGTTGTGCGGGCGCCGGTAGTCCATCGTGTCCGCGAGCGAGATGCCTTCGGCAATCTCGGTGCGCGTCAGGCGCCGCATCGGAATGGTGCGCGACCTCGGCCGGTCCCTCTTCTCGTCCTTGTCGTTCATGAAGTACCGCCCGCCCACGGCCAACCGCTCGGCCCTCGCCAACTGCTCTGCCACCTGACCCCCCGCCCGTATCCCGCTGTCTTGCTGTGCCCCCGGCTGCTCCCGCTCTTCCCCTCGAGCGGCCCCCGAACGGCTCGAATCATGGCGAGGCTTGGCGAGATTGACAACTGTCTACTGCGACCTTTCGGTCCGCAGCCACCTGACATCACGGTTGGATCGACACTGCATCTGTGGGTATCTTCACGAAAGTTCTTGAAACAGATAGCATCATTGCCATTTCTGCGGATCTGACGATCGTCTAGTTCAAGGGCTTCCGGGCTCTGATCATGCAGTTGCCGATCTCCCCTTGAGAAGAACGTTCTGCGCGTATCCTGCTGACTATACAAATGATTCTCTGTCAACCGCCGAGAACGCTAGCGGTGAAGCCCTTGGGCTACTTGGCGATCGTCACATAGGCGCATTTCGCTACTTGGCGATCGTCGCGTAAGCGATCGACAAGTCCACCAAGACGGGGTCCCAGCCGGTCACAGCGGCAGCGGATCCGGCGCGTCTGGGGCCTCCGGCGCCTCGCCACCGGTCGGCGGGTCATCGGGGGAGCGTCCTGCTGCCGCCGGCACCGGATCGGCGCCTGGCGCAGCGGCAAGGCCAATGAAGACTTCACCTTGCTTGAGCGCAACGATGCCCTCGACCTCGCCCGCGGCATGGCCGGTCGTGCGAATGTGCGCCAGGATCGGCCGCGCCTCCGCATCGAACCCCAGGTGCAGCAGCTCCACGCGCGGCCGCGGCCCCTTGAGCACGCCGACCTTGGCATTGCCCGCGAAGTTCTTGAAGTTGGCGGCGCCGTCGCGCTGCAGCTGCCCTTGACGGATGACGAGTGTCGTCACCTGCGCGGTCTCGAGGTCAAGCAGCGCGAAGTGGCCCTTGCCGCGCGGAATCAGGCTGACGTCGCCGCCTTCGGCGCCCACGGCGGCGGCTGGAGCGGGAATGACCGGATCGCCGGCTTCCGCGGCTGGAGCAGAACCCGCACCTGCACCCGAATCTGAACCCGGAGCCGGAGCCGGAGCCGGAGCCGGAGCCGGAGCCGGAGCTGGGGCCGGAGCGGGAGCTGGAGCCACAGCCGGTGGCGCGTCCGCCGGTGCAGCAGCTGGCATCACGAAGGCGGGCGGCGTCTGTGCCGCCTGGCCCGCGACGCGGCCTCCCGCCCATCCGACCGCGAGGCCGCCGACCAGCCCGAGCGACACCTGCAACGCGACGTGCATGAGACCTCCCGCCGTCGCTTTCGCGTTCCGGCGCGCAGGGAGTCTAGCCGCGCGTCGCGAACAGGGCCAGCTTGTTGCGTGTCGACCAGGCTAGGGAGCGGCATCCGGCGGCAGCAGCTGCTTGAGCATGTGCTCCGCGTCCGACATGTCCGCGGGCGACAGCTGCTTGAAGGCGCGGGAAGCCTCGGACTGATCCTCCGCCGACAAGCCGGCCAGCGGATCGGCAATGCCCGCGCGAATCTGCTGGATCAGGTCGTAGCCGATGGCGAGCGCGAGCAGCGTGGAAATCCCGACTCGAATCGCGGTGCGCACGCCGCCGAGCTGGCGGTTGTAGGCCGCCCTCTTCTCCGCCGCCTGCTCTTCGAACGTCTGGCGCAGCGTGGCGGAGCGCTCCGCCGCCGCCAGGACCGCCAGCGTCTCGCGGTCGATGCCGGGCAGCAGGCCGAACGCGCCCGAGAAGCTCTCGCCGCCTTGGAACGCCTCGGTGGCACGCGTGCCCGCTGCAGAGACGCACGGCTCGCCCGTGGCGGACGTCGCCAGGCGCATGGCCTCGCGCGGCGAGATGCCCGCGCCGAGGGCCCTCGTCATGGCGTCAAACACCAACCAGAATCGCCGCTTGAGCACGAGGGAGCTGGCCATGGGCAGCTTCGCGCCCAGCGCGAGCAGCCGCGGACTCACCTTCGGGTGGCGCGCGATGGCCGGCACGAGGAAGAACACCGTGCCGATGAAAGTGCCTAGGATCATGAGGTTGCCAGCCAGCGACGCCGCGTAGGCCGCCGCCCCCGCCGTCAGGTAGCGCGGCACCGGCGCGGTGATGCACGCCGTCAGCGCCACCAGGAGCGGATAGCCAAACGACGTAATCAGCGCGTGTTGCACTTCCTTTTGCGACTCCAAGCGACCTTGCAGCTGCGCGCAGGCGACCTGCAGGCGGCCGGTGGGCTCCACGCCTTCGATGAGCGCCACCTCCAGGCCGTCGAACAGCCACGGACGCCGCGCCATCGCCTCGGAAAGGCGGCTGCCGGCAGCGATTTCCGTGCGCATCGCCGCGGCCGCCCGGCCGAGTGTCCGCGCGCCCAGGATCGCCTCCACGTGCGCCAGCGCCTCGGGCACGGGCACGCTCGCGCCGGTCAGGCGCGCCATCTGCGAGAAAAACGTGATGCGCTGGGCGGTGTCCGGGGTCGCGGTCCGCAGCAGCTCGCGAAGGCTCCGCAGTGGCTTGGCCGCCTGGTTGGGCGGCGGCGATTTCGGCGCGGCAGGCTGCGCGGCTTGCGGGGCGGCGGGCGGCGCGACGTCCGGCGTGCGCGGGCGCAACTTGGCGAAGACGACGCCGCAGCGGACGCACTCCTCGCCGTCCGCCTGCTCGGCGCCGCACTTGGGGCACCTCATGGCGAAACCTTGCCGATCTTGGCCGAGCGGTGCGCGGCAGGCGCCTTGGGCGGCAACGTGCGGGAGTCCGGTCCGCGCAACTCAACAAAATCACACATCTCTGCCAGGCGCGAGAAGATACGCGGGCTCACCCGATCCGACAGCGTTTCCACCGGCAGGCCGGAGTCCTTGAGCGCGGTCGCGCCGCCAAAACGAGCCAGATCCGGCGCTTGCAGCCAGTAGTTCGTCGCGAAGAACGTCGTCAGCCCCTGGTTGTAGCGCGCGCCGACGATGGCATCGAGGATGCCGATTTCCCATTCATTGGCGCGACCTTGGCCCAACTCGTCGATCAGCAGCACCTCGACCGACACCAGCGGCGCGATGATCTGGTCCTCGCCGTGGCCCGCCTGGTAGCCCGCCTTCAAGTCCCACAGCAGGTGCGAGAACTCGCGGTAGCGCACCGGAACCCCTTGTTCCAGCGTCAAAAACCGTGCCAGCGCCGTCAGCAGGTGCGTCTTGCCCACGCCCGGCACGCCTTGCAGCCCGATGCCGCGCGTGCGCTGCGGCAGCTTGCCGTTCGGGTGCACGGTGCTCGCGATGCGGTGCGTCCACGCGTCGAACCAACGCGTGCGCACTTCGTGTTGATTGCTGTCGCCTTTGTCGCTCTGCCGGTGCTGGAACGCGCCAAAGGTCGCGGCGTGGTAGCGAGCGGGAATGCCAGCAAGGTTGTACAGTTGGATGCGCCGCTTGACGCCCATCAACTCGCAGGGCCGCATGACGTCGTAGCCGTCGCGGTCGCGCGCCGCCCGATAGCCGGAGCCGTGACACTCCGAGCACGACAGGACGTGGTCGCACAGGGCGGCCTGCGCCGCTTCGGCGCCCGGCTGCGTCAAGTACCCGTCGCCGCCGCAGAATTTGCAGACGCCGTGCTCCTGTTCGATGCACCCGCTCATGTCAGCCTTCTTGCCCTGGCACGAGCCAGCCGCTGCGCGTGGGATAGCGCAATCCGTACCGCTCGGCCAGCACCCGCGCCGTCAAAGCCGCGTGGCGCATGGCCAACGCCTTCTTTCCCATCTGCCCACGAAACGGCTGGAGCTGGGCCTGCACGCCCTGGTCGAGTTCCGCCAGTTCCTGCTCCGGCAGCGAGGAAAGCACAATGCGCGTCATGGACTTGCAGCACTTCTCCAGCCGCGCGTCGATGGCGCCTTCCTCATCGTCCAGGACCGGCTCGCTCGCCTCCGTGTCGTCGTCGTCGCCTTGCAACTGCGCATCCAACAACTGAAAAGCTTTCTGGAATGCCCGCACGGTGCCGACGTGCGTCGCCTGCGCGATCAAGTCGGGCAGGGCATCGACCAGTTCCGTCAAGGAGTCGGCAGCGGGCGGCGGCGCCTCGGTCGCGATCGCGGCGCCCAAGCCGTGACGGACCAGGTGCCGCGCCTGTTCGAGCAGCGCCGGCTCGTACCAGGACAGGTGCATCGGCAGGGGCGCTTGCGCGCCGTGGGCAAAGCGGTAGGCGCGCGCCCGGGCTTGCAGGACGCGCAGCGCCGTGCCGAGCGGAATGCCAAGCGCAAACCAGGATTGTGCGCGAGCCTGATCCGCCGGCGACCACTGCACGCCGCGACCGCGCATCTCGACAAACCAGTTCTCTAGCGTATTTGCGTACTTTGCGACGGCTTCGTGGTCATTGCGCCAATCCGTGTCGCCAGATTTCCAGGCCTGCATAGGCTGCCCCCTCGCGAGACAGGTGTATCATGGCCAGCCGCGCAGCGCAGGCGCAATCGTGCAGCGCGCAAGGAGAAGCGGTTGGAGCACCAGGAACCCCAGGTGGCGCTTGCACTTAGCGGTGCAGGGCCGCGGCGCTGGCAGTGGCTGCTCCAGACCGGCGCGCAGGCGGCGCAGCTGCCCGCGACTTCCGTGCAAGATCGGCTGGTTGTGCGGTTGCCGCCGACGCCCGACTGTCGCGGCGCGGCGCAAGAAGGCCTGACGCGCATCGAAGCGTGGCTGCGCCAAGGGCTCGCCGTGGCGGGCTTTGTCGGCTACGAGATCGGCGCCGCGCTCGAAGGCCTGCTGCCGGGGCCACAGGACGATCCGCTGCCGGATCTGGAGGTTGTCGCCTTCCATCCCGCCGATCTGCAGCCTTGCGCCCTGCCGCAGGCCGAGCCGCTTGGCGTGGAACTGCAGTTGCCGCCGTCGCTTTCCTCTCAGCAGCCCGCGTTCGAGGCGGCTGTCGCCGATGCGTTGCAGCGGATTGCCGCCGGCGAGATCTACCAGGTCAACCTCAGCCTCCAAGCCGATGTCGCGACGGCCGATCTGCGCGATCTGGCGCCGCTCTGGCTGCTGGCGGCCCTGCAGGAAGCGCAGCCCGTTCCTTTTGGCCTGTATCTTCGCGGGGATGGCTATGCGCTGCTCTCCGGTTCCATGGAGCGCTTCTTGA
>CAIXAA010000725.1 GCA_903917305.1 uncultured Myxococcales bacterium
CCATCGGCGTCGACCGGCACTTCCATCCCTTGGATCGTGACCTTGTTGCCGGGCCGCGTGTGGCCGCGGATGGGCAACTCCAGGCTGCCCAGCTCCAGACCTTGTTTCGGCAGCCAGACTTGCAGATCGGCGGCCGGCGGCATCTCCGTGCCGGTCGTCGCGAGGGCGAGCGCCACCGGCTGCGGCGCCGCGGGCGGCGGCACGGCAGGCTCGGCCTTGTCGGCATTCCGGACGACCGGAGCCACAACCGGCTGGTCGGCAGGCTGCGTGGCAGCCGCCGCGGGCTTGTCCGTACCAGCGGGCTTGTCCGCCGGCGCGTTCTGCGCCGCCTGGTTGCGCGCCGCGACCGCATCGAGCAGATCCGCACCAAAATCCATCGTTTCCAGGCCAGGACCGCGCGGTGTCGCCGCTGTCGCCGCGCCCGGTGCCTTCACCGCGAACACGCGCTGCCACAGCGCCGCCGTGCCATCGGGCTTCTGCCACGTCACCAGCGTCGGCGCGCCGGCGCGCACCTTCACGGTCTGCGGCAGCACCAGCGACGGTCCGGTGATGCGTTCGCCGTCAATCCACAGCGCTTCGGGCAGGCCAAAGCGCTTGGGCTGCGTCGTGCTCGCCGTGCCGGTCGCCAGGCCGCGCAGCCGGACTTCGACGCGGTGCGGCCCCAGCTTGTCCATCCCCAGCTTGAAGTCCGCGACCTGGTTGCCCAAGCCGAACACCAGCAGCCGATCCGCGCGCACGCCTTGCGCCTGCAGCGCCTTGGCCACGCGCGCCGCAGCCTTCTCGCTGCGGCCCTGCGCATCCCCCGTGCCGTGGTCGTGCACGGTCACCACCGCGATGTGCTCGGCATCGGGCTTGAGCGCTTCGGCTGTCTTGGCCAGCCACTCGCGCATGCTCTCGGTCGGCGCGCCGTCCTTGTCGAACAGCTCGGCGCGCACCACCTTGTCGGGATCGCCCGGCGGCACGAGCGCGGCGCCGTTCGAGGCCAGCTCCAGCGAGATTGGCGCGGAGCGCACGCCCTGCAGCGCACCCGCCTCGCCGGCCAGCGCCTCGATCGCCAGACCGTAGCGGCCCGGCAGCAGATCGTGCACATCGCCAGGATCCCAGAAGAAGTTCGCCGGCACCGGCACCGACAGCTCGGTCCGCGAGCGCACGCGACCTTCGGCGTCGAGCAGGACGACAGCCGCGCTCTTGGCTTGCGGCGGCAGGCTGCCGGCCTGCAGCAGGACGCGACCGAGGATGCGGCCATCGGCCAGCGGCACGGGCGCGGTCGGACCGCTCACCGTGAACGACGCCACGACGGGCGGCAGCGCCACGCCGGCCAGGCTCAAGCTCGCCAGCGTCCCGGCGAGCGGCACGGACACGAGCGCCGCGGACTTGGGCAGCGCCGGCGCGGGCTTGGGCAGATCCGGCACCACGACCACCGGCGGCGGCGCGACCGGCACGGGGCGCGGCGCTTCGCTGACCGCGGGCTTGGTCGGCGGCGCGGCCGGCTTGGGCGCTTCAGCCGGCTTGGGCGGCGCGACGGCGTCCGAACTGGCCGTCTTGGGCAGCGTCATGAACTCATCGCGGCCAGCACCATCGGCCGTGCGCAGGCTGAGGAACACGCGGCCGTCGGTCGGCCGCGCCAGATCGAGCGCCGCGCGACCTTGGGCATCGAGACCCAGGCCGCGGCCGTTGATCTGCAACCGCGCCGGACCGCGCGACAGCGTCCACGAACGTGCCCGCCGATCCTCGACGGAATGGCGCACTTCGAACGGCATCGGCGCCGACCACGCGGCCGAGCCAAACGCCGTCTCCGCCCGCACCCGCGCCACGTAATGCCGGTCCACGCCCAGCTGCTGCAGCGCCGGCAGCAGCCCGCCCTTGGCATCGCGCCCGTCGCGCAGGCGAATCTC
>CAIXAA010000726.1 GCA_903917305.1 uncultured Myxococcales bacterium
ACGCCCGCCGGCGTGCAAGCGACCAGCGCCGGCTTGCCGCCCGCCAACCGACCGAGGTTCTCGGCGCCAAAGCCATCGACGTCCTTGGCCGCCGCAATGCGCTCGATCACCGCCTGCGTATCGATGTGTTTCGGCAAGGGCAGTTGCACGAGGATGCCGTCGATGTCGTCCCGCGCATTCCAGTCATCCAGCACCGCGAGCAGCTGCGCCGTCGTGGTCTCGGCCGGCATGCGCTCCTCGATGGAGACGATGCCGCACTCCGCGCACGCCTTGATCTTGTTGCGGACGTAGACCGCGGACGCCGGATCGTCGCCGCACAGGATCACGGCGAGGCCGGGCACGACGCTGCTGGCGCGCAAGGCGTCGACTTCGGTGCGGACTTCGGCGCGGACTGCGGCGGCGGTGGCCTTGCCGTCGATGATGGTGGCGGTCATGGAGCCTCCGAAGCGCAAGCAGGTGCGGCCGTGGTGTCGCGCCTGGCTGGAGGGTTGTCAACGGACGGAGGGAAGTCGTAACGGGGTTGTCACAAGGCTCCCGCGCGTGCCCTCGCCCTGTCGCCGAAGGCCGGGGTGAGGGCTCACTTCTTGACGCCCAGCGCCCCCAGCTCCTCCAGATCCTCGACGCGCTTGGGCCAGTCGCCGTGCAGCAGCTTGGAGAGCGCGCGATCGGCCAGCACGCGCCCGTCTGTCTGGCAGCGCGGGCAGTAGTTGCACTCCTGCTCGCCGTGCACGATGCGCTGCACCGCCGTGCCGCAGTCGGGGCAAGGCAGGCGAAAGCGGCCGTGTACCGCCATCTCCGGGCGAAACGCCGTCACTTCCTTAGGAAAGTCGCCGTCCTTCTTCGGAGCCAGCCGCGCAATCCACTCGGTCAGCACCGCCTGCGCCGCCGCGTGGAGTTGCGCGATCTGCGCATCCGTCATCTTCGCGGTCAGCTGCATGGGCGACAGGCGCGCGCGGTGCAGGATCTCGTCGGAATACGCATTGCCCACGCCGTCGATCAGCCGCGGATCGGTCAGCGAGCGCTTGAGCGTGTGGTTCTCGCGGCGCAGCGCGTCGGTGAAGTCCGCCAGCGAGGCGTGCAGCACATCGACGCCGCCGCGGTCCAGCGCCGCCAGCGCCGCCTCGCCTTGGATGACGTGCAGCGACGCGCGCTTCTTGCCGCTCGCCTCGGTCAGTACCAGCGTGCCGGTCGGGAAATCGAACGCGCAAAGGCCGAGCTTGCCCGGCAGCTTGGCGCCGGTGGGCAGCCACTTGAGGCGCCCGGCGATCATCAGGTGCACGACGAGATGCAGATCACCTTGCAGATCCAGCACCAGGCGCTTGCCGATGCGGCGAATGCCGAGGACTTCGCGGTTGTGGCACTCGGCGAGCGGCGGCGCGACGCTGCGCAGGACGAACGGCGAGCCGAGACGGACGGCGAGAAGCGGCTGACCGACGAGGCGGGTCGCGAGGGCCGATTGGTAGGCGAGGATGTCGGGGAGTTCGGGCATGGCTTGAAAAGGATGGCATGCATGCGGGAGCTTCGGAATCCTCCCCGGAACCGGAACCGGAACCGGAACCGGAACCGGAACCGGAACCGGAACCGGAACCGGAACCGGAACCGCGACAGGCACCCGAACCGGCACCCCGTCGTCAAACCGCTGCGCCTGCCCTATGCTCTGCCTCCCGTGCCCAGCCAAGGTCCCGCCGCGATGTCCACCACCCAGCCCGCCGATCGCTTTCCCTTCGCGGCCTACGCCGTCGCCGCGGCGTGCACCATCCTCTGCATCGCGCCGCTGTGGCTGACCGATCTCCTGCCCCTGCTCGACATGGGCCAGCACCTGCGCATCGCGACGATCCTGCACGACTGGGCGCACCAGCCGCTCTACGCGGCGCACTACACCCGCGTTTCTGGTCTGACGCCTTCCTGGTTCTACCCGACCGCCGTCGACCTGCTCGCCTACCTGCGCGACGTCGAGTGGGCCAACCGCGTCTTGCTCTCCCTGTGCCTGGCTGCCGTGCCCGTGACCGCGCTGTGGCTGCTGCGCGTCGCCGGCCACAGTCCCTGGCTCGTCCTCGGCGTCGTGCCGTGGCTGCTGAACTACGACTTCTTCCTCGGCTACGTCGACCACCTCGCCGCGCTGCCCATCTTCCTCGCCTTGCTTGCCGCGCACCTGCGCTGGCTGCAGCGGCCGGCCTGGCACCGCGGCGTCCTGGTCGCGGCGCTGCTGGCCTGGCTCGCCGTCACGCATTACCTGCTGTTTACGGTGGGTTTGTTCATCGTGCCGCTGCTCGCGCTCGCCATCGGCCTGCGCCGCCGGCCCCTGACCGCGCCGCTGCTGCTGCTGCGCGATCTCGCCCTCGGCCTGCCGGCGCTCGGGCTGCTGCTGCCCTGGGCGTCGCGGCAGGCGCACGCCGCAGGAGGCTGGAAGCCTTGGCTTTCCCACCCTTCCGCGGAGCATCCGCTGCCCCTCGCCGACCTGCGCCAGCTGCCGGATCGCCTGCTGGACGTCTTTCAGCCCCACGGCCCGCAGATCGAGAACTTCCTGGATCTCCTGCAGCATCGCCCCGGCGAGGTCGTCAGCGTGCTGTGGATCATCGGCCTGGGCGCCTGGCTGCTCGGGTCGGTGCGGCAGCAGCGCCTGGCCCGCGAAGCGGAGACGCTGGATCCGCAAACGGAATTTGGCACCGCCTACCTGGCCTGGGCCCTGTGCTTCGTGGCGCTCGCCTACTTCGCGCTCCCGGAGGAGCTGCGCCGGCCCATCTCCCTCTACGGCATCCACTTCCGCCTCGTCGAAGTGCTGGCGATCCTTGCCGTTCTCGCCTTGCCGCTGCGGCCGTTGTCGCCGCGTGTCGTGCGCGTGCGCGTCGCGGTCGGCACGCTGGCGATGGGCCTGTGCGCCGTGCTGATGCCGCTCGCCACGATGCAGGCGTTTCTGTTGGCGCGCACGGAGTTCGGCGCCATCCGCCAGGCCTACGCCAAGATCCCGCCCGGCGCGAAGGTGCTGACGCTGCACCGGCGCTCGTGCAGCCGCTACGTGCGCTCCTGCGTGCTGCACGACATGGGCGATTACTACGCCGTGTTCCGCGGCGGCTATGTGCCTACGCCGTTTGGGGATCCTGCGCTGCAGCGCGTCCAGGTCCGCGCAGACGCCCAACTGCCGGCGCCGCCCGTGGAGGATCCCGACAGCCTGCGTTGGCAGGAACAGGCCCGTTATTACGACTACATCGCGGTCTACAAGGACCTCGGCGAGGAGACCGCCGGCTTCGAGGCGTACTTGAAGAACCTGCCGCGCGTCTACCAGCGCGGCAACTGGCAGGTCTTCCAGAACCTGCAGCCCGCGCCGTTCCCGCCGCCGAGCCCCGAGGTGCAGCGCGCCGCGACCAAGACAGCGCTGCTGGTGGAATACGTCCTGTGGCTGCGCGGTTTGGACTTCGCCGGCTCGCAGCAGCGTGTTCCGATCGCGCTGCGCGCTCCGGCCGAGCCCCTGCGGCGCCTGGGTTGGTCGCCGCAACCGCCGCTGCCGGCTGCGCCTTTGCCGCCGCCGCTGCCGGCGCCCACGCGCCAGCCGAACGTGCTACAGTTCAATCAGCCGGTCCGCTTGCGCTGACGGAGGCCAGGTTTGTTCGACAACGCTCCCCAACGGCCGCTGTTCACGATCCTGGGCATCCCTGTCACGATCTCGCTGTGGCATCCGCTGCTGCTCGGCATGCTGTTCTACGGCTACCTGGAGCAGAACACCGCGTTTGGCTTGGGCGTTGTCGTCATCGCCAGCTTCTCGGTGCTGGCGCACGAGCTCGGGCACGCGTTCACCAGTCTCTTCTTCGGCTTGCACCCGCGCGTGCTGCTGTCGGGGTTCGGCGGGCTGACCTTCCATGAGCCCTCGCGCCGCCCGCGCGACGAGTTCCTCATCGTCGCCGCAGGGCCCACGATGAACTTCGTGATTGCGCTGGTGTTCCGCATCCTGGCGCCGATGACGACGGGCATGCTCAGCGGCCTGCTCGACCTCGGCATC
>CAIXAA010000727.1 GCA_903917305.1 uncultured Myxococcales bacterium
ACGCCCGCCGCCAGCCTGGCGAGCACGGCCGCCGCCCGCATGGGCGCTGACGCGGCAGCGGCAGGCACCGGCGCGTGCGGCTCCGAGGCCGGCCGAAAGACCGGAGGCATGAGGCCACCCTGCGGGAAGAGCTGGAGGGCCCTCGGGATGGTCGCCACGGGCTCCTGTGTTTCCTGCTCCACCGGGCCCGCGAAGGGCGGCTGCACGGGCATGGCCGGCCGAACCCGCGGGGCCGGCTGCACCGCTGGGGTTGGCTGCACCGGTGGCGCCAACTGCGCCGCGGGGACTGGCTGCACCGCCGGGGCCGGCTCCACCGGCAGA
This sequence comes from uncultured Myxococcales bacterium, assembly GCA_903917305.1. GTDB lineage: Bacteria > Myxococcota_A > UBA9042 > UBA9042 > UBA9042 > CAIXAA01. Next base: position 322 of record CAIXAA010000727.1, read on the forward strand.
GGCGTCACAGTGGATCGCGGCTTCCTCTCCGGCAGGCAGACGACAGAGGCTCCGTCGCCGCGCTGGAGGTCGACCCTGCCGTGGCAGACCGCGCACATCATCGTGGCGCGACGTCCGTGCGGCAGACTCTCAGCGGCGATCCTGTAGGCCCGTTGGCAGAAGGGGCATTCGAAACGCATGACCGACCTCCAAGAAAGGATGGGCAGTGGACGATGCGACACTCTCCTCTGGCCCCGTCAGGCTGCTGCGCGTCACCGCCTGGCATTCCCGCGCTTGCGAATCCAGCAGACGCAGCTGGTTTCAAGGCGCGAGCGGTGCCGCTGTGAGCATGCTGCTCTGCGGATCGAACAGCGCCAGGTTGCCGGAGGGACCCGCGAACACGAGCGCCAGCAGGCCCGCCGGCTTGACCGCCACGACTTCCGCGGGGTTGCCGGTCAGGGGAACCACGGTGGACTCGAAGCTCGACAGGCTCACGACGTGCAGCGTGGCCGGGCTCGTGGCCGTTCCGGGCACCGTCAAGAAGGCGCGGGTTCCCAGGAAGTTCACGCCGGCCGGCATCGCCGTCGTCAGGACCAGCTTCGTGAACCCCGAGTCCAGGCTGACCAGCGAATAGCCGTGGCCCTTGGCAATCGAGGCGTCGTCCACGCCGGAGGAGGTCGCCGTGCCTGGCTTGTGGATGACGACCGCCACACGCCCGTCGGCAGAAAGACCGACATCCGTCACCGCCTTGTGCAACGGGACCTGCGTCACGTGGAAGGTCGGCAGATCCACGTAGGTGATGCTCGACTTGTTGGCTGCACTGGAGAACAGCACCGCCCCCTTGCCGTCGTCGGTGAGGCGAATGAGGTCGGCGCCGCCGTTCCCCAGGGCAATATGCGATGCCGGGCTGATGGTCTCCGTCGGCGAGGCTGGCAGGCTGACCACGGCCAGCTCGTCTGCCTGGCCCAACGCCACCAGGACCAGCCCATCGTTCCCCGGAATGGCCCGCATGTCCGTGGGCACGGAGCCCAGCGGGATCTTCACGGTGGTCCCGCTGCTCACGTGGAGCGCCTGCAAGTAGTCCCGGTACTGCGTGCGCTGCAACACCCAAGCGCCTTGCCCTGCACCGATCACGTCGCGCACCTGCGAGGGCGGCGTGTCCAAGGCGATCGGCCGCGGCGCGGCGATCACGCCCTCTTTCGCTCCAGCGAGATCGATGACGGAGACGCCGTCGTCCGTGATGACGAGCGCCCGTCCGCCGGCAGCGAACAGCACGTCGCGCGGCCGGAAGCCCACGGACGCGTGCCGGACCTGCGCGACGCCGTTCGTGAGCGCGATGACGGCCACGGACTGCAGACCGATGTTGGTCGCGCCGGGCAGGTCGAAGTCGCGGTAGGCGATGGCGTAGGGGCTGTCCGGGGCGCAGACGATGGTGTCGAAGCCGGCGTCCGCGGTGACGAAACTGGTCGTGATGGCGGAGCCCTTGGCCACGAGGATGCCAATCTGGCTGGAGCCTTCGTGCAGGACCAACGCCGTACCGGACTGCGGCGCCACCGCGATCTGCATGGGCGCAGGCTTCACGGGAACGGCGATCGCCTTGAGCGTCTTGGCGTCGACGCGAAAGACCGTCGCGCTGCCCGGCGCTGCCACGAACACGTAGCCACCGGTCGCGACCGCGCCGCGCAGCTCGAAGGCCGTCGCTCCCACGTCGCCCGGTCCCGAGGCATCGGGGGCGCCGCAGTCGGGGTCGAGCTGCGTTGCCGGCGACTCCTCCGTGGTGCCGACGGTCGGCTTGGCTGCTTCGGCGGCGCAGCTGGCGACGAGGACGCTCGCGACGAGCCACATGAATCGAACGGTAGAACAGCGCATGACATTCCTCCCGCGGACCTGCCGTCCGGACCTCACGATTTCTCCGTCTGCGCACGTTTCGCAGGCGATGGCCATGGCCCCACGGCCCAAGCGCGGCAGACATCGCAGCGTCCGCGCGAGGGGCAATTGGGGG
>CAIXAA010000728.1 GCA_903917305.1 uncultured Myxococcales bacterium
GACTTCGAGCACGGCGAAGGCGAGCGCAAACGCCAACAGCGCCAGTAGCGCGCGCACAAGCAACAGCCGAGGCCGGGTCGTCACCATGTTGCTCTGCCGCGCCTTGTCATCAAGCCAGGCGCGCCACGCTACGCGGCCAAACCAACGCGGTCAAGCGAGGTTTCGGCCGCGCCGCCCGGAATGGGCCGGGCGCTCCAGATGCCGCTGGCACCGCCCGTTCGTCCGCGCTACGCTGCGCCCATGTTGCTGCACCGCCTCGCCTTGCTGCTCGCCCTCACTGCCTGCTCCTCCACGCCTGCGCCCACGCCCGCGGATGCCAAGTCGTCCGGCGATGCCGGGTCGGACGCCAAGGCCGCGGCGTGCGGTCCTTTGGATGACGTGCTGCGCATCAACCACCTGCAATGCAAGGGAACGCACAACAGCTACCACGTCGCCAAGCCCAAGCCGCTCGATCCCTCGCTGGCGTACACGCACGCCCCGCTGGACGTGCAACTGGAGAGCCAAGGCGTGCGCCAGTTCGAGCTGGACCTGCACTACGAGGTGGGAAAGCCCATCGAGGTCAAGCACATCCCGGCGATCGACGACCTGGCGAACTGCTCGGGGCTGACCGATTGCCTGCAGCGCATCAAGACCTGGTCGGACGCGCACCCGTGCCACCACCCGATCTTCGTGATTTTCGAGCCGAAAGACGACCTGGACGCGGATCCGCTGGTCGGGCACTGGGATCAGGTGGACAGCGAAATCCTCAGTGTTTTTCCGCGCGAGCGCATCGTGACGCCGGCGGACGTGCGCGGCACGCACCCGACGCTGCAGCAAGCCGTGCTGGCGGAGGGCTGGCCCAAGCTGGGCTTTGGCCGCGGCAAGGTCGTGCTGGGCATGATGGACGAGAACGGCAACGGGGACGACTACAAGAAGCTGCACCCGAACCTCGCGAATGCGTTGATCTTTGTCATGGGCGAGCCGACGGACCCGGACACGGCATTCGTCAAGCGCGACGACCCGCACGCAGCCGATGTCGCGGACATCGTGAAGAAAGGCTACCTCGTGCGCACCTACCCGAACGGCGACGCGTCGACCGGCAAGGCCGTGGCTCAGGCGGAGCTGGACGTGGCGCTGGCCAGCGGCGCGCACATGATCAGCAGCGATTTCCCGGTGTTCGAGCCGCGATTTCCTGATTTCCAGGTCGTGATCCCGGGCGGCACGCCGTCGCGCTGCAACCCGGTGAGCGCGCCTGCCAGCTGCACAGCGACCGCCATCGAGCTTTTGCACTGAATCCAAAGGAGAATCCATGCGCCTGACCTGGTTTGCCACCCTTTTGTGCCTCGGAACCGCTGCTTGCAGCTCGAGCGCGTCGACGACCGCCACCGCCGACGCCGCGCTCAGCGCGAGCGACGTCACTTCCGGCGACGCCAAGGGTGGCGACAGCGCCGCGCCGACGTGCACGCCCGATCAGGGCAAGGCCACCGTCGCCGTCGTGAAGACCGGCTGCAAGGCCATCTACGACGCGTTTCCCGAAGGCATTCCAGATGATCCGATCGCGATCCTCGGCAAGCTGCAGGTCGGCGACCTCTGCGCGTGCGTCGACGCGTTCCAGTATGCGCAGACGCAGTGTTCCTTCGAGGACATGAAGACCTACGGCCTCACGGGCGTGCCCCAAGGCCTCGTCGACAAGATGGGCATGGCCAGTTCGGTGTGTGGCACTTCCAACGAGGCATGCCCCAAACCCGATGATTTCGTGACGGATGACATCGACCCGGTGCGCGACTGGTGGTCGACCTACAAGGGCTACGCGACCGTGCCGGCCTCGACGCTGGGCGCCTACCTGTCCTGGCCAAGCTACTCATTCTACGAGGCTTATGCCGACCCGAAGGACCCGTCCAAGGGCATCGTCGACACGCCGTGGATGTACAACGACAAGACCAAGAAGTGGGAGACGCTGCCGATCTCCACGATGAAGACCGTGACGCCGGGCCACTTTGCGCTGGAGTACGCCAACCAGGCGGTCTCGCTCGACATCATGATGTGGCGCGGCGGACCGGACTGGTACTTCGACTACTATTGCTTCGCCGGCAAGGACGGCAAGATGGAGTCGGAGCACATTGAAATCATTGCGGTCAAAGGCCAGTTGCCGGCGGACTACCAGCAGACCATCATCGACAAGATGGGCAAGAAGGGCTACGACGCCAAGACGCGTTTGATTCCGCGGATCAAGACGTTCGGTTGGACCTACCCGGCGATCTCGTTCCCGGCGCCGAATGGCTAGCGCGACGGGCTAAGCCGCTTCCCACATCGGCCGCCCGAAGTGCGTCTGGGTCTTGACACCCGCCGACTTCAAGAGGCCAAGCGGCAGCGTTCCGCCAATCGACACCACGACATCGGTCACATCGAGGCGCAGGCCGCCCTGAAGCGTCAGGTGGTCCTCCGCGACCTGCTCGACCGCTGCGTTGTAGTGCACCGTCACCTTGCCCTGCTCGACAAGTGCCTGCAGCCGGTCGCGATTCGCCTGCTTGGCGCGGTCGAACGTGTCGCGGCGGTGGATGAGGTGCACCGCGCTCGCGCCTTCCTTGGCCAGCGAGAACGCCGCCTCCAACGCCGAATCGCCGCCACCCACCACCGCGACGCCACGGCCGCGATAGACGCCTGGATCCAGCAGGTTGTAGATGACGTGCGGGCTCTCCTCGCCGGGCACGCCCAGCTTCATCGGCGTGCCGCGCCGACCCAGGCACAGCAGCACGCGCCGCGCGATCCAGCGCCGACCGCCGCCCGACACCGCGAAGCCCGGCTCGCCAGCAAGTGGCTCCAGCGCCTCGATCTTCACGCCGAACTCGATGGCCGGCTGGTGGTTGTCGCGCAGCGTCTGGAACAGCTCCATCAGCTCCTCCTTGGCGACATGGTGGAAGGTCACCGGACCGTGCAGCGGCACCTTCATCGGCGCGGTCATGACCAGCTTGCGGCGCGGGTAGTGGCGCACGGCGCCGCCGACGTCCGGCTCCTGCTCCACGGTGAGGTACGTCAGGCCTTTTTCCTGCGCCGCCAACGACGCCGCGATGCCCGCCGGACCCGCGCCGACGATGAGCAGATCCAGACCGTCGTCCGGCGCCGGCTTGTTGTCCTTGGCGCGGGCCGCCGCAATGAAGCCCACCGCTTGCGTCGCCTGCTCGACCGCGTTGCGGATCAGGCCCATGCCGGCCAGCTCGCCCGCCATGTAGATGCCGGACACGGAGCTTTCGTACTGCGGCGAGACGTCCGGGATGTCGACGCCGCGCTTCAAGCTGCCGAACACGAGGGAGATCGCCTCGACCGGGCAGTTGGCGGCGCAAGCGCCGTGGCCGATGCAGTGGCCGGGATGTTCCAGTCTTGCGCGGCCTTCGAGCAGGCCGAGGATGTCGCCTTCCGGGCACGCCGCGACGCAGGCTGCGCTGCCGATGCAGATGGCCGGATTGATGTACGGATGCAAGGTGGCGGGCGGCTCCGGGGGCGGTCCGGTGACGACCTTCTTCTCCACGATGCGGCGGCGAAAGCGGCGGCGCCACAGGTACTCGCGGCCACCGAGCACGGCCAGGAAGGCTCCGAAGCCGCCGAGCCAGAGCAGTCCGCCGCCCGGCAGCGGCCAGCCGTAGCCGGTGCGCACAGCGCTGGCGACGTGGCGGAAGGCCGCCCAGACCATGACGGCCGCCGCCGCGAGGTGCACGACGCGCCAGCGCCTCAGGATCCACGCCGCCGTTCCCGCGACGGCCAAATCGTAGCCGAACCCGAGCACGGCCGTGGCTTCGGCGCGGATCTCGTCGCGATTCTCCTCGGGAATTGTCGCCTGGTGCACGTGGAGCCAATGCCGCAGCTGCAGACGACGCACGAGCGGCAGCAGCCACCCCACCGAAAGCATGCCCAGGCCGCGCAGCCCGCCGGTGCGCGCGTGCAGCCGGGCGGTGTGCCGCACCTTGTCGACCAGCGGATGCTCCGGCGGCAACAGCGCTTGCAGCCTGCCGATGGCCGCCTCGCCGCGCCCGCGCAGCCCGGCCGGATCCTCCTCGCCCGACGCCGTGTGCGGCACCAGCGCGTAGAGGTAGCGACCGATGAGCCCGGTGGCCAGCAGCGCCAGCACCGCCTGGGCCGACATGCGGGCCGCCTCGCTGGTCATGTGGAAGTCGGCGTGCAGCAAGAGCAAGCCGCCGCCGAGCAGGCCGAAGAAGACGTGCGAGCTCATCCAATAGCGCAGCTTGCCCCACTTGTGCCAGGAGCGCAGGCGGCGGCGCGCCAGGTAGAACAGGTTGAGCACGAACATGATCACCGCGGCCGCGCCGATGAGGCGGCCGACGATGCCGCTGGAACGCCAGCGGTCGTAGAGCGGATGATCGAGCTGGGCATCGCCCTGCACGGCGTAGAAGTCGCCGGCCAGCTTGTAGAGCACGACGACGCACACGGCGGCGATGGCGAACAGCAGGAGATCCTGGTTGGTTTGCGAACGGTGCTTCTTGGCGGGAGGGCGCATGGGTCTCCGGGCAACGGCTACAAACGGCGCGAGACGACGAGCGTAGCGTCCATCCAATCGGGCGTCACGCTGGCGTCCGTCGAGAGCGTGCGGCGGCCGCCGACCGTGATGCCGACGATCCAGGGCGAGCGGCCCCAATCAAAGCCGACGCGCGCGTCGATGGCGTCGCTGCGCAAGGAGCTGGCCTCCACGCGGTCGAGCGCGTAGCGGACCCGAGCATGCCAGCGCCATGCCTGCGCGATCGACCAGTCGCCCGCCAATGCCGCGGAAATACCGGTCAATGTGGTGCCGCTCTGGCCGGCGAGGGTGGTCGACCAGTTCCACGCCGGCGAGGGCCACTGCGGCAGGCCGGCGCGCAAGGCGGCGCCCCAGCGCCAGCTCTCCCATGGATCCGCGGAGTTCGTCTTGCTGCCCCAGCCCTGGGCCTGGAAGTCGAAGCGGCCCAGGCGCGGCGTGTCGAGCGTGGCGTAGACCTGGTGGTATTGGCTGGTGCTCCAGTTGGGCAGCGGCATCGTCCACGCCAGTTCTCGCGTCAATTCAGCGCGGTAGTAGGAGTAGCGCACGCGCGGGGTCCATCCGGCGAAGGACGGCGCGCTCCACTGGAACAAGCCGCGCACCGGACGCACGCCGCTGCTTTGCGCGCCGCTGCCCGCGAGCGAGGTGCCGCTCAGGTCGATCGCGCCGGCGGCCACCTCGAGTTCACCTTGAAATTCACCGACTCGGGCGTGTTCGCCGCGCGCCACGAGGCCCATGAGCTGCCGATCCCAGGCGCTGCCTTGGCGGGCGAGGGACCAGCTGGCCTGGCTCCACGTGCGCCAGCCGCCGAGGTCGCCGTGCACTTGCGCCGCCGCGCCGAAGCGGTAGGCCTGGCTGTCGAATGCCGTCGAGGCGATGGACGGCAGGAAGCCGCCGAAGGCCAAAAGCTCCACCGATTCATGGAGACGCAGCCGCAGCGTCGAACCGTCGATCGCGCCCGCGCCAGCGCCTTCGGGCGCATAGCCGCGCCCGAGCGAGCCGCCCAGCACCCGCGAAGGTGACGTCGCCAGCGCCAGTTCCGCCTGCCGCACCTGCCACATGCGCCGCTGCGAGTCGCCGGGCACGCCGCCCACGCTGTCCAACCACGCGGCGACGTCGTGGTGCCAGGCCAGCGGCGTACCGAAAAGGCCTTCGACATCCAAGCGGTTCGCGAAGCGCATCAGGCCCCACGACTGCCCGGCGGCGCGATCCAGCGCGCCCGCCGCCACCAGCGTCAGGTGCCCACCAATGCGCGTTTCCGGTTCACGACCAAGGATGTGCACGTCATCGACCCACGGTTGGCGCTGGCGCGTCACCTCCTGCCACGCCTGCGCCTGCTGCGCGAGCTGCTCGGTGCGACCCGCCGGCGCCTCGGGGGCCACCTTCCACGCGTGCCCCGCTTCCGCTGCGGGCGGAGGCTCCTGCACCTGCGACACAACCACAGGGATCTTCACGCGATCCTTGACACGCAGATCGACCGGCTGCGGCGCCTCCAGCCGCGCGCCACGGCCGATGATCTCGACGACCTGCAGGCGTTGCCCTTTCTTGCCGCCGACTTGCAGCGCGTCGCCGACCGCGAGGCGCTCCCCCGGCTCCAGCCGCAGGTACACCTCGCGACCGCCTGCGCCCAGGCCCATCACCTCCGCCGCCAGCACGGGCCGCGCGAGCGCCGTCAGAAGCAAAATCAGCAGCAAACACCGCATCATCCCCCCACCTGGCCGCTGGGATGGCAGCTCACGCACGCTTGCGCGGTGGGCGTAAAGCCGGACACGCCGGAGTGTTGGGAGGCGACGCTGCTCGCGTTGTGGCAGCCGGCGACGTAGCAGGAATAGGCTTTGTAGTTCGCGGGATTCGTGTGGCAGATGCTGCACGCGATGTTGTGGCCGCCGGACAGCGGGAACTTGTGGCTGGGGAACGAGGCAGGCTGCCACGCGGTCGTCGTGTGGCACGTCGTGCAAGTCGTTGGCAGGCCTAGCGAAGTGTGGCTCGGGTTGGTGCTCGCGACGTAGTTGGCCTGGTGGCAGGCGTAGCAGTCCGTCGGCAGCTTGCCGGGCGCCTTGTGGCAGGCGTTGCACGCCGTCGTCGTGTGCTTGCCGGTCAAGGCCCAATACTGGCTGTGGTTGAAGCTCGCCGGTGTCCAGGCGGTCGACGTGTGGCACGTCTCGCACGTCGTCGGCAGCCCGACGCCGGCGTGGTTGGGATTGGTCGTCGCGTCGTAGTTGGCCTGATGGCAGCTCGAACACACGGTCGCGAGCTTCACGCCCGGCGTCTTGTGGCAAGCGCTGCACGTCGTCGTCGCGTGCTTGCCCGTGAGCAGCCAGTACTTGCTGTGATCGAACGTCGCAGGCGACCAGCCCGTCGTCGTGTGGCAGGTCTCGCACGTGGTCGGCATGCCGGCGCTGACGTGGTTCGGGTTGGTCGTCGCGTCGTAGTTGGCCTGATGGCAGCCCACGCACGTCTTGGGCGGCTTGACGCCTGCGGTTTTGTGGCAATCGGAGCACTGCACGGTCGCGTGCTTGCCCGTCAGCGGGAAGAACTGGTCGTGGTTCAGCGTCGCCGGCTTCCACGCCACGGGCGTATGGCACGCCTCGCAAGTGGTCGAGATGCCATCGGTCTTGTGGTTGGGCGTGGTCGTCGCGTCGTAGTTGGCCTGGTGGCAGTCCACGCACGTCTTCGAAGGCTTGACGCCCGCCGTCTTGTGGCAACCGGCGCAAGCCGTCGTCACGTGCACGCCAACCAGCGGATAATACGGGTCATGACTGAACGTCGCCGGCTTCCACGCGCTCGGTGTGTGGCAGGTCTCGCACGTCGTCGCCAGCCCCGTCACGGCATGGTTGGGCGTGGTGGAAGCGTCGTACTGCGCCTGATGGCAGCCCACGCACGTCTTGGGCGGCTTGACCGCCGGATCCGTGTGGCACGCCGTGCACGCCGTCGTCTGGTGCTTGCCCAGCAGCGGAAAGAACAGGTCGTGGTTCAGCGTCGCCGGCTTCCACGCCGCGGTGGAATGGCACCCTTCGCACGTGGTCGGAATCGCCGAGTCCTTGTGGTTCGGCGTCGTCGTGGCATCGTAGTTCGCCTGGTGGCAGCCCACGCACGCTTTGGGCGGCTTGACCGCCGGATCCGTGTGGCACTTCTCGCA
>CAIXAA010000729.1 GCA_903917305.1 uncultured Myxococcales bacterium
CGCACGGTGCGCTTCGAGGTGAAGCCGCCTGCGGGTGCGACCGAGCGCGCGACGTTCCAGGCGGTGACGGTCGTGGGCGGCAAGCCGACGTCCTGGCGCGTGCGCACGGTGCACTACGACCACATCCCGCCGCTCGCGGTGCGGCAGCCGTCCGAGGCGGTGCTGGTGCCGTTCGCGCTCGAGATGAAAGCGACGAGGATCGGGTACATCCCAGGTCCGGGCGACCGCGTGGCGGAGAGCCTCGCCGCCGTCGGTTGCGAAGTGACGCTGCTGCCGGACGACAAGCTGGAAGGCGAGCCGCTCGACCGCTTTGACGCGATTCTCGTGGGGATCCGCGCCTTCAACCAGAACCCGCGCCTGGCGCGCCACCGCGACAAGCTGCTGCAGTACGTCGAGCGCGGCGGGCGGTTGCTGGTGCAGTACCAGACCAACAGCCGGCTGGCGGCGCTGTCGGTGCCGATCGGGCCGTATCCGCTGGAGATCGGCCGCGACCGCGTGACGGACGAGACGGCGGCGATGACGCCGCTCCTGGCCAGCGATCCGCTGCTGCAGGCGCCCAACAAGCTGGGACCCGACGACTTTGCCCACTGGGTGCAGGAGCGCGGTCTCTACTTCGCCGCGACGTGGGACGAGCGCTACCGCCCGGTGTTCACCATGCAGGATCCGCAGGAGCTGCCGCAGAAGGGCGCGCTGCTGGTGGCGCCGTACGGCAAGGGCCGCTTCATCTACACCGGTCTGGCGTTCTTCCGCGAGTTGCCGGCGGGTGTGCCCGGCGCGTACCGCCTGCTGGCCAACCTGTTGGCGCCATGACGCAAGCGCCTCGACCGGAGATGGATGACGCGCCGCCGCTGCTCGGTAGTTGGCGCAACCTGTACATCGCCACCATTGGCACGCTCGTGGTCCTGGTCGTCGTGTTCTGGGTGCTGACCGAGGTCTATTCGTGACCGCGCTCGACTGGATCGTGCTTGCCGGCACGACGTTCGCCATCATCGCCTGGGGGCTCTGGCGCACGCGCGGCGCCGAGACGACGAGCAGCTACCTCCACGGCGGCTACGAGATGCGCTGGCAGACCATCGGCCTGTCGGTCATGGCCACGCAAGCCAGCGCCATCACGTTCCTTTCGCTGCCCGGCCAGGCGTACGAAGACGGCATGCGCTTCGTGCAGTTCTACTTCGGCCTGCCGATCGCCATGGTGCTGATCAGCAAGTACTTCATCCCGATCTACTACAAGCTGCGCGTCATCACGGCCTACGAGTACCTGGAGTCGCGTTTCGACTTGAAGACCAGGCAGTTGGCCGCCGCGCTCTTCCTCGTGCAGCGCGGCTTGTCGACCGGCATCACCATCTACGCGCCGGCCATCATCCTCTCGGCCGTGCTCGGCTGGCCGCTGGAACCGACCATCGTCGCCATCGGCGGCATCGTCATCCTCTACACCGTCGCGGGCGGGTCCAAGGCCGTCAGCCAGACGCAAAAGCAGCAGATGATCGTGATGTTGGGCGGCATGGCCGTCGCCGCGGTGGTCATCGTGATGCACCTGCCCAAGCACGTCTCCTTCGGCGCCGCGGTCGACCTCGCCGGCGCCTTCGGCCGCATGAACATCGTCAGCTTCAGCTTTGATATCAAGGATCGCTACAACGTCTGGTCGGGCGTGACCGGCGGCCTGTTCCTGTCCTTGTCCTACTTCGGCACCGACCAGTCGCAGGTCGGCCGCTACCTGACCGGGCGCTCCATCACCGAGAGCCGCCTCGGGCTCCTGTTCAACGGCGTCGTCAAGATCCCGATGCAATTCCTGATCTTGTCGGTGGGCGTGCTGGTCTTCGTGTTCTACCAGTTCACCGCGCCGCCCATCGTGTTCAACGAGCCGCTGCTGCGCCAGGTGCAGGCCACGCCGCAGGCCGCGGCGATGACGGTGCTGGAGGCCGACTGGCAACGGCTGCAGCGCGACAAGCTCCTGGATGTGGACCGCTTTCTGGCCGCCCGCGCGGCTTCCGACAAGCCCGGCAAGGATCGCGCCCGCGAGGCCCTGCGCGCGGACGCCCTGCGGGCCGAGACGCTGCGGCAGAGCGCCAAGACGCTGATCCGCAAGGCTGTTCCTGGCGCGGAAACCAAGGACGCCGACTACATCTTCATCACGTTCGTCACCCACTACCTCCCCAGCGGCCTGGTCGGCTTGCTGGTTGCCGTCATCATCGCCGCCGCGCTGGGCTCAACCGCGAGCGAGCTCAACGGCCTGGGCTCCACCACCACGGTCGACCTCTACCGCCGCCTGCGCCGCAGCGAGCTGTCCGACGCCCACACCTTGCGCGCCTCCAAGCTCTTCACCGTGCTGTGGGGCCTGCTCGCGCTCGGCTTCGCCTTGTTCGCGTCGCTGCTCGACAACCTCATCCAGGCCGTCAACATCCTCGGCTCGATCTTCTACGGCACCGTGCTCGGCATCTTCATGGTGGCCTTCTTCCTGCGCCGCATCCGCGGCACCGCCGTGTTCTGGGCGGCGGTCGTGTCGCAGGCGACCGTGGCGCTCCTCTTCGCGTTCACCGCGATCGGCTTCCTCTGGTACAACGTCATCGGCTGCGCCGGCGTGATGCTGCTCGGCTGGATCTTCGAGCAACGCCGCGACCCTCCGGAAGATCGGATCACAGAATTGGCCTGAGAGGCCCGAACTCGAGGTCGGGCAGGGTGCGGACTGTCTTGACCCCGTTTCGGGCCTTGCAGGCCCGTTGTCGACGTCGGTGGTTGCGCAAGCGCCCGTCAAGATTCCGGAGACGCCTGCAGCCGCGGCCGCGGCGGTGTGGGATCGACGTTCGTCAAGCCGTCTCCCGCCGCCCGACGTTGCGCCGTCGCACCGCCTTTGTGCGCCGGTCTCATCGGTCAGCCATGCTTGACACGCCCGCGCCTTGGCTACCACTGGGTGCCCGGCTACTGGGGCTCGCACGCCCGCGGCTGGCGCTGGTACGGCGGACACTGGCGCGGACGCTGAGGCGCGCGTGGTTGGTATTGCCCTGCATATTCGCCAAGCCAGTTTGCAAGCTCGCCCGCAGCCCTATGATTTCTCCGCTGAGTGATGGCGTTGCGCTGACAACGTCAGCATCGACCGCGACGATTTCCCGTCATCCGGACCATGGACCGTCGGCCCTCATTCTGCCGGGTTCTGCGCAGGGGGCGGCGCCTCGCTTCTGCAAGCCATCGACACAAGAGCAGATCTGGTCGCGGACGCGAGCGGCACGCCGCTCTTGACTTCCAGGCCCATCGTCGGATGCTAGGCCCACCCACAGATGCATTGGCGCGGCGCGGCCGCCGAGGACAGCCAGATGGATTTGGTATTGGATCAGCATGTTCACGACGCATGTGTTCTGATGGTTGACGATCAGGCATCCAATATTGCGTCGCTCAAGATGGTTCTCCGGGAGGCCGGCTACGCGCGGCTGCTGTCGACCACGGATTCGCGCGAAGCGCTGCCGCTCTACCTCGAGCACCGACCCGACCTCGTGCTCCTCGACCTGCAGATGCCGCACCTGGATGGCTTCGAGGTGATGCGGCAACTGATGGCCGCCGAACCGGATTCCTATGCGCCGATCCTGGTGCTGACCGCGGACGTGGATCCTGAGGTGCGCTGCCGCGCGCTCACGGCCGGCGCGCGGGACTTCCTGCACAAGCCCTTCGACAAGACCGAGACGCTGGTGAGGATTCGCAACCTCATTGAAGTTCGCCTGTTGCACAAGACCGTCCGCCGCCACAACGAAGTGCTGGAGCAGACGGTGATGGATCGCACCCGCGAGCTGCACGACACGCAGCGCGGCATCATCCATCGCCTTGGCAACGCCGCGGAATACAAGGACAATGAGACCGGCCAACAC
>CAIXAA010000730.1 GCA_903917305.1 uncultured Myxococcales bacterium
GCCCGTCCGCCGCGTTCATCGTGACGGCATGCGACAGCGGCAACCGCGCGCGCGGCAACACGATGTGCACGCCCTTGGACGGCCGCAGCGTCGACGGCGTGGCCTGCCCCTTCCAGCGCGAGGTCGTCTCGTCCGTCCACGGCCCGGTCGCCGACACGAGGCAATGCGTTGCAACGAGAAGGTTTTCGCCGCGCCACTCGTCGCGCAGCTTGGCGCTGACCAGCTTGCCGTTCTTGAACACCGGCTCGACGAACGACACCCGCGACACCGGCACCGCACCCGCCTGCAGCGCGCCGCGCAGGTTCGCCATCACGAGGCGACCGTCATCGGTCATCGCGTCGAAGTAGCGCACGCCGCCGTTCAGGCCTTCCTTTTTGAGCAGGGGCTCCATGCGCTGAACCGCGCCTTTGCGCAGCGCTTTGTGGCGCAGCACGCCGGAGAACGCCGCCAGCGTGTCGTAGATCGTCAGGCCGACGTCGAGCATGAACACGCTGCGCTTGGAGCCTTCGAGCACCGGCACCAGGAACGACTGCGGCCGCGCCAGGTGCGGGGCCAGGCGCAGCAGGCGCTGGCGCTCGCGCACGGCCTCGAAGACCAGCGCAATATCGCCCATTTCCAGGTAGCGCAGGCCGCCGTGGATGAGCTTGGAGGAGCGCGAGGACGTGCCGCAAGCGAAGTCGCCGCGCTCGACCAGCGCCACCTTGAGGCCGCGCAGGGCGGCGTCGCGGGCGATGCCGGCACCGGTGATGCCGCCGCCGACGACCACGAGATCAAAGACCTCGCTGCGCAGCCGGTGGAGCAGGTCGGGGCGGGTTTGAACGGAGAAAGGCATGATGAACCGGAAGGCGGCGATCGTGGTGCCGAGACCCCAAAAGCCGCGGCGCCAGTAGTGTAGGCCCAAGGTTCGGCGTCGGCAACCGCGGCAGTGCCTAGGAGCGGTGCAGCAGCGCGTCCAGCTTGGTCACCAGGTCGATGCGATCCACCAGGTTCTCCAGGTAATCCAGCCGCTCCGTGTCGATCACCAGCGACGGCCCGAGGTCGTAGCGGGCAAACCAGCTCTCGTACGCATCGTCGAGCGCCTTGAGGTAACGGGTATCCATGCCCTGCTCTTCCGGCCGCCCCCGCAGTTTGATGCGTCGTTTCAGGCCCTTCAAGCTGCAGCGCAGGTAGATCAGCAGGTCCGGCCGCGGCAGCGTGTCGCGGATCGCGGCGTACATGCGCTCGTAGGTCGCGTGGTCGCGGTCCGACAGGATCTTGCGGGTGTGCAGCGTTCCCGCAAAGATCTCCGCGTCTTCGTAGATGGTGCGGTCCTGCACGAAGACGGTCTGCGGCTCGGAGTCGAGCAGGCGCGCCAGCTCCAGGTGCGCGCGAAACTTCGCGGAAAGAAAGTACATCTGGCTGTGGAACGCGTACCGCTTCATGTCGCCGTAGAAGTCGGTGAGGTACGGGTTGGCGTCGTTCGGCTCGTAGAACGGGCGGATGCCGAACTTGGACTCGAGCAAGGCGGTCAGCGTGGACTTGCCGGCGCCGATGTTGCCGGCGACGGCGACGAAGCGGGCGCGGCCTTGGCCGCCGGCGCCGCGGGCGAGGAGGGGAGCGCGGGTGGTCATGGCGTCTCCGTTGCGCTGGAAGCGGATCCACGCGCGGCCCGTGACCTTGACGACCCAAACGAACCGTGTCAACTCCCTGTCCATGACGCTGGATCGCGCCCTCCGCCTGTTGCTGCTCCCCACCGCCGCGCTGCTGCTGTGCCAGTGCCGCGACGCGCCGGACGTGGTGCTGACCGAGGCGCGCCAGGCGCTTGTCCAAAAAGATACCGAGGCTTTCCTGCTGCTGCTCGAGCCCAAGGCCGCTGCGCTGCTGCGCGCTGCGCCGCAGGTGGTGTCGCGCTCCGGCAGCGTGTACAAGGTGCTGCGCGACGGCAAGCCGACCGGCGTGCTGCTGCCCAAAGGCGAGGTGGTCGACGTCGTCGAGACCGGCCACCGCGCGGTCGTGGTGGTCAAGGGCACCGAAAAGGCCCAGGTGCCGATGCGCCTGTGCGACGGCCAGTGGCGCATCGATCTGCTGGAAATGGATACGTTCTACCGCGCTCTGCGCCCGATCGAGTAGACTGACGCCGGACAAGGTGCGTTCGTGAAGAAGATCCTGCTCAGCCTGCTCCTGGCCGCGCTGCTCATCGGCGGCGCCTGGGTGTATTACCGCTATTTCTATGTGGAATCGCCGCGCGACGCCTACCTGCGCACGGTGTCCGCGGCGATGCTGGGCGACGAGGAGCAGTTCCTCGCTGGTTTCACGGACGAATCGCGGCCGTTGGTCGCCGGCCTGCTGGCGCTGTCGCGCGGCGACGATGCGCGCAGCTCGCAGCGCCACCCGTACTACTACCTCGTCACCGAGAACATCGAAAGCGTTGATACGGAAGAGGATCACGCATGGGTGCGCGTCAAGCGCGCCGGCGACTCGGGTTCTCGCACGCACTACGACGTGCCGCTGCTGCGCAAGGATCACACCTGGCTCATCGACGCCCTGTCGTTCACCGGCAAGGAGCGGGCCGTCAAGCTCGGACGCTGAATGACCACGAACTACCCCGATGAACGCTCCGCCCGGCGCGCCATCGTCGAAACAGCCC
>CAIXAA010000731.1 GCA_903917305.1 uncultured Myxococcales bacterium
CGTACCGGCGTGGAGCTGGCCAGCCTGGGCACCCCGCACGGCACCGGAGATCGCGAGCCATGACCCCAACTTCCCGCGATCTCCTGCTGCTGGCCCTGGGCTGCGCCTGCCTGGGCCTGGCGTGCCACAGCGCGCCGCCGCCGAACGCGCCGGTCGCGCGCGCCGGTGCGACCACGCTTCCTGTCGCTGCGCTGACCGCCGCGCGCAAGTCCTGTCAGGCGGGGTCCTTGCCGGCGGATATTCTGGCGTGCGTTCAAGGTGTTGCCATCACGCGCGCCCGCTTCGACGCGGTGCGCCCCGGCTACCCCGCCAGCGTGTCCAACCAGGCGGTGCTGCAGGCGCTGATCGACGAAGAACTGTTGGAAAGCGCAGCTTTGCGCAAGCCGCAAGACGAGGGCATGCTCGAGCGGATCCAGCGTCAGGCGATGGCGGCGGCGCTGCTGACCACCCAGCTGGAGCGCAAGCTGGGGCCGGCGCAGATCGCCGACGACGACATTCGCAAGGCCTACCTGAATGACTCGATTCGCGAGCATTATCGCCATGCTCCAGGCTACTCCGTGACCGATGTCCAGATCCTGTGCTGCTCCGGCGGTGCCGAGCAGTGCGCGCAAAGCCCGGAAGTGCAGACCTGCATCGACAAGCTGGAGCCGGAGGCGCGCGAGGTGTACGCCGCGCTGCTGGCCGATCCGCCGCGCTCGGCCATGGAGATGACGGCGCGCGTGACGCGGATGAAGGCGCAGCGGCCGGCGCTGACCGTCGGGCCGGTGCAGTTCTACTACGACGTGAACAAACCCTATGACAAACAAGGCGGTCGCTACACGCTGATGGTCAAGGAGTTCATCGAGCACGTCACGCCCTTGAAGCCTGGGGAGCTGGGCAAGCCGTTCCGCTCGCCTTTTGGCTGGCACATCACGCACATGGACGAGTTCCGCCCGGCGGTGAACCGGCCGTGGAACGCGCCGGATGTGCGCAAGGACATTGCGGAACACATCATCGATCTGGTGCGCAACCGCGAAGGCGAGAAGCTGCTGGCGGACCTGATGCAGGCGGCGAAGGTCGAGCTGTTCTACGACAAGCTCGATGTGGCCGCCCCGCAATAGCTTTCAGCCGCGGTAGACCGGCTCGGCCAGCGGCGGCAGGCGCATCGCCGCGCCGAACAGGCCCTCGGCCGCCGCGCGCAGATCCTCGGGCCAATCCAGCTCGAAGCGCAGCGCCTCGCCCGTGCGCGGATGCACGAAGCCGAGCGCGTAGGCGTGCAGCGCCTGGCGTTCGATGCGCCGCAAGCACGCGATGTCACTGACTGTTCGCGGCGTCTTGGCGTGGGTACGCGCGCCGCCGTAGAGCGCGTCGCCGGCAATCGGGTGGCCGTGTTCGGCCAGGTGCATGCGGATCTGGTGGCTGCGCCCGGTCTCCAGCGTGCACACGCACAGCGTGCACAGGGCGGAGCGCGCCAGCACCTGCACGTGCGTCACCGCGGTCTTGCCTTCGCGCACCTTGCTGGAAAAGCGTTTGCGATCGACGGGATGGCGGCCGTGCAGCGTCGAGATCGTCAGCGTGTCCGCCGGCAGCTGCCCCAGCACGATCGCCACGTAGCGCCGCTCGATCCGGTGGTGGGCGAAGGCCGCGGCCAGCTTGCGCATCGCCGCGTCGGTCTTGGTCACGACTAGCAACCCCGAGGTATCCTTGTCGATTCGGTGCACCAGCCCCGGCCGGAACGTGTCGCCCACGCCGGCAATCCCCGGCGCGTGGTGCAGCAGCGCGTTGACCAGCGTGCCGCCTTCGTGGCCCGCCGCCGGATGCACGACCATGCCGGCCGGCTTGTCGATGACCAGCAAGTCCGCATCTTCGTAGACGATGCGCAGATCGATCGCCTCCGGCGCCGCCGACAGCGCCGGCCGCGGCTGCACGTCGATCTCGACCACCAGGCCTTTGTGCAGCAGAAACGACGGCTTGACCTTGCCGGTCGTGCCTTGCAGGCGCACGCGGCCCTGCGTGATGTGGTCGGTCGCCCGCCCGCGCGAGAAGTCCGGCACCATCGCGCACAGGAAGCTGTCGAGGCGCTGGCCGCCGTGCGATGGCTCGACCTCGATGCGCAGCGTTTGCGGAGTGTCCATCAGCGGTTCACGGCGCCTTGCGCAGGTTGGCCAGCAACGTGGCCAGGCCGGCGTCGTCCGGCTTGTCGCCCGCCAGCTTCTCCAACCCCTCGATGATGCGAGACTTTTCCGCGTGATCCAGGTCGGTCGCCACCGACGCCTCGTGCGCCGCCTTCGCGTAGTCGCCCACCCGCGCCAGCGCCAGGGCGAACTCGCGCTTCAGGTCGGCGCGCGACTGCCCCGCCAGCTCCGCCGCCAGCTGGAAGTGCGGCAGCGCCTCCTTGTACTGGCCCGCCGCGGTCAGCGCCTGTCCCAACCCTTCGAGATAGCTCTCGTTTCGCGGCTGAACGTCGACCGCCATCTGGCGGTACTTCGCCTCCTCGGCGTAGCGCCCCAGCTTCTCCGCCGCCGTCGACAGGTGGCCGAGCATCTGCAGGTTGTCCGGGTAGGTCTTGGCGTGCGGCCCGAGGATCTTGAGGATCTCCTCGTATTTCCCATGTTGCGCCAGCCAGTTGGCGCGCACGTTCAGCGCCACGATCTCGTCGGGCTTGAGCTTGAGCGCGGTGTCGATCGCCTTGTTCATGCCGTCGTAGTCGCCGATCTTGGCGCTGAACATCGCGACATTCACCCAAGCATTCAGCAGGTTCGGATAGAGGACCAGGGAACGCTGCAGGCTGTCGATCGCCTCGCGCGTGCGGCCCAGGCTGTTGAGGCACAGCGCCTCGATGAAGTGGTTCTGGAAGTCATCGGGATTGATGGCGATCGCCTCGCGGATCGCGACCAGGCCCTCCGAGGCGCGGCCGCGCTTCTGCAGCGCGCGGCCATCGGTGAAGCCGCGCTCCGCGACCATCCAGCGCTCGTGCAGCCCTTGGAGGTAGACAATCGAGATCACTGCGGAAACCACCAGCGCGATCTTGCCCCACATCGGCACCGGGCGGCGCTTGGCGAGCTCCTCGGGCCGCGTCAGCCAGATCTCGGCGCTGCCGATCACGCCCAGGTGCAGCGCGAACAGGAAGGTCGGCGCGGGAAGTGCCAGTGGAAACGAGAACATGGCGTCGCCGCAGATCGCGAAGATGGCGGCCAGCGAGGAAGCTGCCGCAAACGCCAGCCAGGCCGCGCCGTCCGAGTCGCCCTGCACCGCATCGCCGTAGCGCGCCGCCGCACGCGCCGTCAGCCAGAAGGCCAGACCGATCAGCGCCAGCAGCGACAGCAGGCCTTGGATCCCGAACTCACTGGCGAATTGCAGGAAGTCCTGGTGGGCGCGGATCGGCTGCTTGGCGATGCTGAACATCTCGTTCTGGGTGCGCTGCGTGACGTACTGCGGGTAGAGCACGCGCCAGTTGCCGGCGCCCTGACCGAACGGATGCGCCTCGATGGCCTTGACCGTGCTCGCCCACATGCCAAAGCGCCATTGCGCGGCGTTGCCCTCGGTATCGAAAGAGGATTTGACCAGCTCGCTCATGCTCTGCGCGCGCTTCTGATCGGCTTCGTCGATCGGCGTGTTGAAGCCGGAGCGCACCAGGTACGCGGACGTGGCGGCGACGGCGATGGCGGCGAGGGTCAGGCCGACCACCAGCGGCATGAGGCGCGAGCGGCGCGGCGCTTCGGCGACGACACCGGAGGCGGCGGCTTCATCCGCTTCGGCGGCGACGCGGCGCTTCTCGGCGAGGACGCGGCCGACCATCCAGGCGGTGCCGGCGACGACGATGCCGAGGAACGCGCCGACAAAGGCGGAGCGCGTGACGGTCAGCTTGAGATAGTACAGCAAGATCACGAACGCGCTTGCGCCAAAGGCCAGGGCCGCCAGCGCCTTCCAGGTCTTGTGCTGGCCCCACCAGCGCGCCGCCATCGCCATCACGGCGTAGCTGGCCGGCATGACGGCGACGATCTCCTCGGCGGCCATGTTGCGATTGCCGAACGTGGAACCGGGCTTGGAGATGATCGCGACCTTGTGGTCGATCCAGGCTTGCGGCAGCAGCGCCTGGATGTCGTGCTGCTCGCCGATGCCGACCAGGGCGACGTAGAGGCCGCCGAGCAGCAGGCCGACGGCGACATACCAGAAGCGGCGCGGGGAGTTGACGCCGAGGATGGCCACGGCGAACAGCGCGGCGGCGGCCAGCCAGCGGTGGAGGTCGGTCTTGGCAAAAAGCGACAGGATGCCGCCGGTCTGCTCTGGCGCGATGGCCACGCCGATGAGGATCGAGGCGACCAGCGCCAGCCACGGCCACATCAGCGGCGTCTTGGGCCAGTGCAGCGGCCGGCCGATCAAGGCGAGCACGGCGAACAGCGCGACGAACCAGGCGGCGGCCTCGGCCATCATCAGCTGCTTGGGCAGCTGGAACAGGTCGCGGATGCCGGGCGTCACGGCGATCGGCAGCAGGAAGCACAGCAGGCCCAGGCCCAGCGCCACGCTGTCATCGAGAAAACCCCAGCCGTCTTCCGGCTCTACGGACAGGGGCCGCCGCGCTGGCGCCGCACGCGCGGAGGTCGGCGCGGCAGCGGCCGGAGCCTGGGGTTCGACAGCGATCTTGGTGCGGTTCTTCTTGGCCACGTGCAACTCCACCCGAAAGGCCGCGGGAGCATAGCGCACGCCACGGCGAGGCGTACATACCGCCGCAAGCGGCGAACACAACAAGCGGTTCCACAAAAAACGCCTGCGGCCGGCAAAAAAGTGCGCAGCGCAGCGCCGACAAAAGCCGGATCGAGCGAACACCTCTTTGTAGTCGGCGCGGCGCGGGCCGCATTCCGGGAGGCAGGCGATGGACATCCGAGGATCGGTGCGGACGGACGACAAGGTGCAGCGGGCGCTGGACGAAGCGTTGTCGCTGCGGCGGCGGTGCGAGGCGGAGCGTGGCGATGCATTGGCGCAGGAACTCGCGAGGTTGGAGCGGCTGCAGGCGCTGTCGCAGGCGAACGCGCCGCTGTGGCGCAAGCTGGTGGCGCCGCGCGCGGAGGAGCTGGCGCTGTGGCTCTACGGCATCGCGATCGGCGTCGGCGCGCTGGGCCTGCCGCGCGAGGCGATGGCGCTGCTCGAGGTGCTGGACGGTGTGCCGGGAGGCGGTCGCGGGCGGCGCGAGCTGCTGTGGGAGCTGTTGGAGGCCCAGCGCGGCGCCGAGAACCTGGCCGCGTGCGGCTGATCGGGAGGGAACATGAAGACAACCCATGAACAGGATTGGGCGCTTCTGGTCCCGGATGCGGGCAGCTGGCGCTGCGTGGCGATCGGCGAGCGCCTCGTGCTCGGGCGCGACCGCACCTGCGACGTCGTGCTGAGCGGCGCGGACATCGACGCGCGCCATTGCCGCCTGCAGGTCAGCGGCGGCCGGCTGAGCTGCGTCGATCTCGGCAGCCGCGCCGGCACCACGTTGCGCGGTCAGGCGCTGACGGCCCGCGCCATGCCGCTCACGTGCGGCGACGTGCTGCGCCTGGGCCGTGTGCCGGTGATCGCGGTGCGCAGCGAAGAGCGCCACGGCGCGGCCTGGCTGCAGATGGGCGATCTCGGCTCGAGCCATCCGCAGATGCGACAGGTGCTGGCGGGTCTGGCGCTGGCGGCGGGGGCGGACTGGCCGCTGTGGCTCGCGGGCGAGAGCGGCTGCGGCAAGGAGCTGGCCGCGCGCCTCGTGCACACGCGTTCGGCGCGCGCAAGCCAGGCTTGGGTGGCGGTCAACTGCGCGGCACTGCACGGCGATACCCTGCTGGCGGAGCTGTTCGGGGCGGCGCGCGGCGCCTACACCGGCTGCACAGAGGCGCGGCGCGGCGCGTTCGAGCGCGCGGACGGCGGCACGCTGTTCCTCGATGAAGTGGCGGAGCTGACGCCGGCGGCGCAGGCCGCGCTGCTGCGCGTGCTGGAATCGGGCGAAGTCCAGGTGTTGGGCGGCGCGGTGCGCCAGGTCGACGTGCGCGTGCTGTGCGCCAGCCACCGCGACCTGCGCCAGGAGGTCGCCGCCGGCCGCTTCCGCCTCGATCTGCTGCATCGGCTCTCGGTGATGGAGGTGCGCCTGCCGCCCCTGCGCGAGCGCGGCGACGACGCCCGCATCCTGCTGCAGGAGTTCCTTGGCGATCTGCGCCTGCCGCCCGGCGCCGGCGCGGTGCTGGCCCGGCACAGCTGGGGCGGCAACGTGCGCGAGCTGCGCAACATCGCGCGCCGCCTGCAGAGCTGCGCGATGTGGGGCGATCCCACGCTACCTGAGCTGCAGGCGGCGATCGGCTCGGGCATGGCCCTTGCGTCCGGCGTCGCCGACTGCGTCGCCCCACGACCGGCGCCGGCTGGCCTGCCCTCGGCGCGCAGCCAGGATCGCCGTCAGGTCGTCGCCAGCCTGCTTGGCAGCGCATCGAGCACCAGCGAGGCCTTGCGCCAGAGCGGCCTGCCGCGCGGGACGTTCTTCCGCTACCTGAAGGAGGTCCGCGCGCAACCGATGCAAGCTTTTTGACAGGGGGCCACGCGGTGCTAGACCTGAACGGTCGCGGGGGGACGCAAGGAGCCAGGACATGCGCAGCGTTCGCAATGGCAAAGGCCTCATCGTCCCAGTGCTCTTGGCCTTGTGCTGGTCCTGGCCGGCGCACGCCGGCACCTTCCTGGGCGCCGACACCTTCGATCAGGGCGAGAGCGCCAATTACGTCTCGCTCGGCGCGCCGGACCTCGAGTACGGCCACATCGTCGGCCTCACCTCGCTCGCCGACGTGACCGCGCGGGCCCGCGTCACGTGGGCGCAGAACACGCGCGTGGGCGGCGTCGGCATCGGTCTGGGGTCGGACTGGCGCATGCGCTTCGCGGCGCTCGGCGGCTGGCAGATTGCCGCCGTCGGCAAGCCGGACCTGGCCTTGCACCTCAGCGCCCGCGACCATCCGGCCGTCGCGCCGCCGTCGACATCGAACACGGCCGCGATCTGCCTGGGCAATCCTGGGATCGTCGCGGGTTGGGACGGCGACCTGCCGGCGCGCTTCTCCGTCGGCGTCCACGCGCCGCTCACCGTGTTCGTCGCACCGCAAGCGACGCTGGCCATCCCGGTCTACCTCTCCGTCGGCGCCGAAGCCACCTTCGCCAGCGTCGTTCCCATGGCGCAAGTCGATCTTGGCACCACCTTCTACCGCCTGGGAGGTCGCGACGACTCGGAAGTCTACGTCCGCCTGCGCCTCGGTGTCGGTTGGCGCTGAGGCGCGGTTGACTTGCCGCTTCCGGATGGTATGAAGCGCGCCGACTTCCCGGACCGAAAAAGCCAATGAACGAGCCCACCGCCACGCCGCCCCCGCCCAGCCGCCCGCGCGCCGCGATCGCGCTCTTCGCCGATGTCGCCGACATCCCTGTGTTCGCGCCTGCCAGCCGCGATCGCCTCGTGCGCTGGCTGGTGATTGCCTTTGTCTTCGCGCTCTACCTCTTCAACGCAGGCTCCTTTGGCTTGTGGGATCCGTGGGAGACCCACTACGGCGAAGTCGCCCGCAACATGTTCGAGACCTATGACTGGGTGAACCCCTGGTGGGGCTACTCGCACAAGATCGGCACGGAACCCATCAGCGGCGAGTGGTTCTACTCCAAGCCGATCTACATCTTCTGGGCCGAGCTCACGTTCATGAAGCTCATCGGCTTCACCGACTGGGCGTTGCGCATCCCGCAGGCCCTCCTCGGCGCCAGCATGGCCAGCATGGTCTACCTCAGCGTCGAGCGCATCGCCTCGCGCAACCACGCGCTTCTGTGCACGGCCGTCGTCGCCCTCTCACCGTTCGTCTACATGGTCAGCCGCCAGGCCCAGACCGACATGCCCTTTGTCGCGACGATGGCGATCGGCGTCTTGTTCTTCGCGGTGGCCTTCTTCGGCAAGCGCGACGTCCTGAGCGATCGTGGCTTCGCTGGCGCCACGGCCTTGTTCGTCGCCTTCATGCTCGCCAACCTCGTGCCGCAGTTCGCGATCATCGCGACGGATCTCGTCGATCCGAACGCCGCGAACGGCCTGGAAGGTGCCGCCGCCTGGGTCGCGACCATCCAGCAGAACGGCGTGTACCACCTGCTGGTCTACGTGCCGCTGACCCTGGCCGTGCTGGCATCGGTGCTCGTGCCGATCCTGCGCCAGCGCCGCCAGGGCTGGGACGACGCCTTCAAGGACGCGCAGATCCGCCGCTTCCTGCTGCTGTGCGGCTACATGCTCTTCGCGCAAGCGACCTACGCCAAAGGCCTTTTGGGCTTCATGCTGCCCGGCGTGGTCCTGGTGCTCTACATGGCCGTCACGCGCCAGTGGCGCCTGTTTGGCCGCATGGAGCTGCTGCGCGGCACTCCCCTGTTTTTCCTCACGGTTTCGCCCTGGTACGTGGCGATGTTCTGCCGCCACGGCATGCCGTACTACCAGCGCTTCTTCATCCACGATCACTTCAACCGCGTCGGCGCCGGCGTGCACCAGATCGACACCGGCACCTTCGAATACTTCGTGAAGTGGCTCGGTTACGGCATGTTCCCCTGGGCCTTGTTCGTGCCGGTGGCGCTGCTGTCCGCGGTGCGCTTCACCCGCCCGGAGCCCGCGGCGCCCAGCCAGCCCGCCAGCGCCGGGCCGGCGGACATCGGCTCGGAGCAGCTGCGCCTGCTGGCCCTGCTGTGGTTCATCATTTCTTTCGCGCTGTTCACAGGGTCTTCGACGCGCTTTCACCACTACATCCTGCCCGGCGTGCCGGCGCTGGGCATGGTCGTTGGCTTCTACCTCCATGATCTGCGGAGCGATCGCTCGCTGACGGGACGCGTGGCCGTCGTGCTGGGTCTCGGACTGCTGGTGGCGCTGGTTGCCAACTTGCTTGGCGATTACCAGAACTTGCGCAACCTGTTCACCTACAAGTACGACCGGCCGATGCCGGAGAACATGCCGTTCGACTGGAACGCGGCCGTGCAGTGGCCGACAGACGCCAACCCGATCCTGACCTGGGCGCAGCAGCCCTTCGCGCGCCACGTCGGCCCGGCGGTGGGCGAGATCCTGACGTGGAAGTGGTTCCAGTTCAAGATGTTCTGGATCATCGCCGGTGGCATGACCGGCCTGTCGCTGCTCGCGCTGCTCGGGCAGCGGCTGCGCACCGTCGGCCTGTGGATGCTGGGCGCCACGGCGGTGCTCATCGCGTTCTGGACCTTGAACTACTACATGCCGTCGCTGGCGCCGCACTGGTCGCAGAAGTACCTGTTCGAGGCGTACTACGAAGACTGCTCGATGCACGCGAATCCTCCTCAAATCACAGAGGCATACACGCCGCTGGTTCGCAAGGTGGGGCTCGGCGCGATCGCCGACTTCTTCGACGCGCGGCCCAAGCGCGTGTGCAACGAGGACATCGTCAGCTGGCTGATCACCTGGCGCGGCGAGACCTACTACTCGAACAACGAGATCCGCCCGCTGCAGAAGGCGACGCAACTCGGCCCGTACCTCAAAGAGATGAACAAAGGCAAGAAGTTCTATGCCCTGCTCGAGCGCGGCCGGACGTCGGGCTTTGCCAGCAAGCTCAAGTCCGAGTCCAAGAAGCTGCGCGACGAAGCCGAGGCCGGCTTTGGCCAGATCAAGGACTGGAACACGGATATCATCTCGAATGATTCAGCGTATTTCGTGCTGGTGAAGGCCGTTCCGGTGCTGGACGGCGAAACGTCGCTGCGGCCGATTCCCAAGGTCGCGCCCAAGCTGCCGCACGGCCTCGGGCTCACGCCGCCGGCGGAGCCGCGCAGCTCAGGGGACGATCGCGCCCACTGACCCGGCTGGCCGGCAACCCGTTGTCAGGCCTGCCGCGGCGCGCGATACTCGCCGAGCGTCGCCTGTGGCGGCCCCTTGAGGACGGTCTGCGCGTGTCCAAGCTCTGTCCCACCTGCCACAGCGAGCATCCCGACGCGCTGGAGTTCTGTCCGAACGACGGCGCGCACCTGCAAGCCGCGCCGGCAGCGGACAGCGCGCCGCGCCACAAGCCGACCATGCACGGCGTCACCGGCATGGTGGCGGGCGACGATGCGGCCGGGGCGGACAAGTCGCAGGTGGACCCGACGCTCGCCTATGACGCCAGGCAGGTCGCGGCGCACATGGCGGCGCTGCGCGCGCAGGCTGCCGCGCCTGCTGCGCCACCGTCAGCCGCGCCCGCGGCGTCGCGACCGGGATCTGGCATCACGCTCAAGGCCCTGCTGGCGCGCGGTTCGATGGCGGCGGATCAGGCCGTGGCGCGCATCGCACAGTTGGCGGAAGTGCGCGCGGCCCATCCGAGCGTGCCCGCGAACCTGACGCCGGACCATGTGTTGTACGCGACCGAAGACGGCAGCGGCACGCCGCGCATCACTGCGGAGCCCGCCAGCGCGGCGGATCCGCTGTACGCCGCGACCTACGCAGCGCCAGGCGTCGGTGTCGCAAGTGCGGCGGACGTCTACGCTTTGGGCTGCATGCTGTTCGAGTGCCTGACCGGCAAGCCGCCGTTTCGCGGTCGCAGCGTCGAGGAGATCGGCCGCCGCCACGCCACGGCCGCCGCGCCCGCGGTGCGCCAGGTGCGCACGGACTGCGAGCTGCCGCCGACGCTGGAGCTCGAGCTGCAGCACGCGCTCAAGAAGAGGCCGGGCGACCGCCACGCGAGCCTGACGGCCTTTGCCGAGGCGATTCGCGGCGCGATGCGTGAGGACGACCGCGCGACGATGGCCTTGGGCGCCGGCGAAGCCGCCTTCCTGCAACAGCTGCTCGCCGGCCGCGCCGATGCTCCTGCTGCAGCGGGAGCGGTGCCGCCGCCGCCGCCCTCGGCGCGGCCGCGCCGCGTCCACACCCTGACGCCCGGGCCGATGGCGCGTGTGCGGCCGACGCCGGGTCCGATGCCGGCCGCCGTCGTGGCCCCCGAAGCGCCTGTCGCCGCGCCGCCGGCGGGCAAGGGCAAGCTCATCGCCATCGCGGCAGCGGGGCTCGTCGCGCTCGGCGTGCTCGGTGTCGCCATCGGCATGGCGGTGCACCGCACGCCGGCCGCGCCCAAGCAGGAGCAGGCCATCGCCGCGCCGGCTCCGCCGCCGTCCGTGCCGGAGCCCACGCCCGAGCCGCCGCAGCCCGACGTCCAGGC
>CAIXAA010000732.1 GCA_903917305.1 uncultured Myxococcales bacterium
GTAACCGCCCGGCCTACGCCGCAGCCACCCAGCTCTCCGGCAGCAGTTCCCCGACCCGAGCCGCCGGCCAGTCCTGCACGCGCATGAGCACGTCCGCCAGGTACTCTTGCGGGTTCACGCCCATCGCCTCGCAGGTCCGCACCAGACTCAGCAGCACCGCCAGGTTCTGGCCCGCGACGTCGTTGCCCACGAAGAGGAAGTTCTTCCGGCCAAGCGCGACGATCCGCAGCGCCCGTTCGCTCGCGTTGTTGTCGATGGGTATCGCCGGATTCTCCAGAAACACCTGCAGCGCCGGCCACTGCCCGAGCGCGTAGCTGATGGCGTGCCCCATGGGACTCTTGGGCAGGTGCTGCGGTTTCTGTTCCAGCAGCCAGTCGTGCAGCGCCGCCATCGCCGCTTTGCCGGCCGTCTGCCGCAGCTCGCGATGCGTCGGACTCCGCACCACGCCCAGCCGCTTGGCCTCGTGCTCCACCCGATACACGTCCAGGATCAGCCGCATCGCCTCGGCCGCCGCTTGCGGTGCATTCGACTGCGCGTCGTGGAATTTGCGGCGCACATGCGCCAGGCACCCGGCCCGCTCGCGCTGCTCCGGCGTGCACGTCGCGTTGTAGCCGGTGTAGGCGTCCACCACGAGCGTGCCGTTCGTGCCGCCCAGCACCGCCAGCGGCGTCTGGCCTGAGCGACTCGGCGAGAAGCGGTAGCCGATGCGGTCGCCCGACAGGAAAGTCCACACGTACGCACGCTTGGTCTTGCCCGGCGCCTGCACCTGCAGCGGCGTCTCGTCCGCCTGCACGACCGGCTCGGCGGCAATCTTCGCCATCAGCGCGTCGTAGATGGGCTTGAGTAGCTCGGCCGACAGGTGGAAAAGCTCGCCCAGCGTCCGATCCGACACCGGCACGCCGGCCCGGGCAAACATTCTGGCCAGCCGATGCAGCGGAATCGCGTCCGCGCACTTTGATACCACCGCGTGCGCGCACAGCCCCGGCCCGTACTTGCCGCGGTCGACGACCTTGGCGGGAGCCGGCGCCGTCACGATGTGCTCGCCGCACCCGCACGCCAGCACGTGACGGACATGGACGCGGTGCTCGAAGCGGCCCGGCACGTACTCCCACTGCTCGCTGACTTTCGGAGGCAGCGGCCGCGACGCCTCGCCGCCGCACTTCGGGCACGCCTTGTGGTCCTCGGGCACCGGATGCTCGATGCGCACTTCCGGCAGCGCCTGCTTGGCCTGCGCGTTTTCCTGGCGCTTCTGTTGGGTCTGCGCCGGGTCGGCAGGCGGCGTCAGCTTGGGCGCACGCGGCTGCTTTTCGGACTTCTTGCCGAAGAGCGCGCGCTCCAGCACTGCGATGCGCGCTTCAAGCGCCAGCGCCCGGTCCTTCCATTCGCATTCGTGCTGCTGCGCCTCGCTCATGGCGAGGTTAGATCAAACTTCTGGCGACTTGTCGATCTTTTCGTGCGAGCGATCTGCAAGTGATCTCGGTGGCTCATGAAGCTTCTGGCGACGCGCGCGGGTCCAGTCGATGCCCGACAGTAGCATGGCCAGATCCGCCGACGACAGCGCCACCGACGTGCACCCCGGCTCGAGCCGCGGCAGGCGGAAATGGCCCTTCTCCAGGCGCTTGGCGAAGAGGCACAGACCGCCTTCAGACCACCACAGGATCTTCACGCGGCTGGCGTCGCGCGACGGAAAGATGAAGAGGTGGCCGGCAAACGGGTCGTCGGCCCAGCGTGCGCGGACCTCGCCGAGCAGGCCGTCCATGCCCTTGCGCATGTCGGTCGGCCGCGTGGCGAGGTAGATGCGGCACGACGGCGGCAGCGTCAGCACGGCATGGTGCGCAGGGCGGCGACGGCTTGGGCCAGCGTCTGCGGGCAGAAGCCAGGCGACAGGCGAATGACGGCATCAGACACGACAATCTCGACGCCGCTCGATTCGTGACTGGGGAGTGCGTGTGTGCGTATGCGCACAAAGGGTCGAGTCGCTGGCTCGATACTCGCGTGCGAGCGCAGGCGATTGCGCCACCAGTACAGCTGGCGGTCGCACAGGCCGTGGCGCCGGGCAAACGCTGCCAGCGGCAGGCCGCTTTGACCCGCGGCTGCCAGCGTGGCGCGGGCTTCGTCCTCGGTCCATGGGTCGCGCACCGTCGAACGGCGCGGTGTGTAGGGCGTGATGGGGCTGAGTTCGAGCATGCGGACACCTCCGGGTGGAGAGTGTGCCGTCAGGCGATGGTTGGGGTCAGTGCGGCGACTACCGGGCGGTTAC
>CAIXAA010000733.1 GCA_903917305.1 uncultured Myxococcales bacterium
CCGGTGGAGGACATCTGGCTGGTGAAGAACACCGGGTCCGGCTTGCCGCCCGTCAGGCTGTCGCCGTTCATCACGCCCAGGCAGCCGTCGGTGTTGCGGTAGACGACGTCGTCCTTGCCGTAGCAGACGTGCCAGCCCTGCGCGCACAAGTCGCTGACCGTGCAGCCGATTCCCGGGGCGTTCTTGCCGTCGTTCCCGGCTTCGCGGTTGCACTTCACCGGCATGTTGAAGATGCCGGGCTGGTCCCAGGCGCCGCCGCACGCGGCGATGGCGGCAAAAAGCTTGGTGTCGGCGAACCCTTCGCGCGTGCCGTCAGCGCAGCCGGCCTTGGCGGCGGTCAGCGGCACATCCTCCGGCGGCACGTCGCCCTCCGCGACATCGAGCGGGTCCAAGCCGAGATCGGGCGCGATGTCCGCGGCGACGTCCGGGGCGGCGGCGACGTCCGGCGCGCTGTCCACCGGCACATCTGCAGCCACATCCGGCAGATCGCCACCGGTCGCATCGACAGCGGCGACATCGGGGGCCGCCGCATCCGGGGCCGCATCCTTGACCGCGACATCCGCCGCGACATCCTGGGCCGCATCCGCTGCCGCGACGTCCACGCCGGGGAGCTCTGGCGCGCTCGCCTCATCCTTTGCCGCAGCGACGTCCTTGGCGGTGACGACGTCCGCCGCAAACACGACGTCGACGCCGGCCGCGGCATCCTGCGCCTTGGAGGCCGCCTGGGGCGTCGAGCAAGCGACCGCGAGCAACAGGCTTGCGGCAGCGGCGAACGGCTTGAAGTCCATCTGGCATCCTTTTTCAGGTGTTGGGCACGCTGGCGCGACCGCCTGAAGGTACGGCGCACGCCAATCTGGCGCAAGTCTCGCGCAAGTTTGGCGATCGACGACTTGTCGATCGACTAGTTCTTGCTGCGGCCCGCCAGGCGCGCCGCCTGCCGATGCGCCACCGCCAGGATCGGCGCCATCGTGTGGCTCGAAGCCGTCGTGGGAAACCCAGATGAATCCATCACATACACATCGCGCGTCCCGAACACGCGGCCGGTCGGATCCGCCGCGCCGTCCTTCTCGCTCGCCGCCATGCGCACGCCGCCTTGCTGGTGCGCGGACAGCAGCGGCAGCGTCGCCGGCGCCAGCGACAGCGCGTCCACCTGTCGCAAGTCCGCTTCGCACGTCCACATTTTCGGCGGCACCGTCGGCAGCACGACCGTCTTGGCCCCCGCCGCGAAGTAGGCGCGCGCCGCCGTGCGGATGGCCTGCCGGGCGCGCTGGCGCCACTCTGCGGTCAGGTCGTAGCGCACCACCGCCTGACCCGCGCCGCCCAGCGCGATCCGGCCGACCGACTCGTCCGGCAGCAGCAGCAAAGACGCTGCGATGTTGCGCAGTTGCGTCATCAGCTCCTTGCCCGCGACGCCCGCCTGCGGCACCAGCGAGCCGACGATGCCCGGCGTGCCCATGATGCCTTCGATGCGAAAGCCGCCGTGGCCGCGCGCCTCGTCGCAGGTGGCGAACTGCGTGACGGCGTAAGACTGCGGAATGCCGTGAAAAGCGTCGACCGGCTGCTCGAAAAGCGCGAGGATCGGCACCTGCGGCTGCAAGCTCAGCGAGCGCCCGACGTGGCCATTGCCCAGCCCGGAGCGCAGCAGCAGCGGCACGGTCCCCAGCGGATTTGCGGCAAGAATCACGATCTTCGCCCGCACCTCGAACGCCTGCTGCTCATGGTAGCCGCGCCGGTCCAGGCTGCGGCATTGCACGCGCTTCTGCTCGCTGTTCCCCGCCTCGATGCGCACGGCGCGGGCGCGGCAAAGGACGCGGGCGCCGGCACCAATGGCTTTGGGGATCAAGGTGATGCGCGCATTCTGCTTGGCGTCCAGCGGGCAGCCGACCAGGCACGTGCCCAGGCCTTTGCAGTGGTCCGCCCGGTTGTGCTGCATCACCTCGCCGCGCCAGCCGAGCGCCGCGGCACCTTGGCGCAAGATCGCGTTGTTGCGGTTGATCTGCTCCTCGCGGATCGGCCGAGCGCCCAGATCGGCCAGGGCCTGCCGCGCGAACGGCGCCATCGCCTCCGGGCTGAACTCCTCAAGACCAAAGCGCTTCTGCCACATGCGCCAGATCGCGTCCTCGGCCGGCACCACGTCGCAGGCGTTGATGACGCCACCGCCGCCGAGCACGCGGCCGGCCAAGAGGCTGATGCCCATGTCCTGGGTCGTCGCGCCGCCGCGCTGGACGTAGAGCTGGTCGTACATCGCGGCGTCGCGCTGCGTCAGCGATTTGCCGGTGAAGTCGCCGCCTTCTTCGAGCACGACGACGTCGCGGCCCGCCACAGCCAGGATCCGCGCCGCCGTCGCGCCGCCAAAGCCGGAGCCGACGATGCAAATGTCGCAGTCGATCTGCGAGGGTACGGCGGTCAGGGAGCAATCGGTCAGCGTCGTCATGCCGGCAGGCGCTCCAGCGAGGGACCGGGATAGCCAATGTGCGGCCAGACTTCCGGCCGATCGTAGAACACCAGGCCGAAGAACTTGGCAAAGCCCCACCACACCTGGCGGCGCAGCAGCAGGTCGCTCTGGCCCCATGCCAGCCAATGCTGGCGTTGATCCGCGGGCGGCAGGTGCGAGAAGGTCGTGAGGCGCCGATCGAAGAGAATCGGACCGAATTCAACCAGATGCAAGGCGCGCTTGACGTCGCGCACGTGCCCTGGCGGCTCGTCGGCCAGGTAGCGGTCGAAGGCACGCGCCAGCTCGGCCTCATCCGCGCCGATGGCGAACGGCCCGCCGGCCGGAATGTGCGTGCGCGCCATGGCCGCCAGCGTGCGAAATTGTTGCGGCGACAAGCACTTGAGGTCATGGATCGCCGGCGCCGCGCCGCGCAGCCACAGCAGACCGCCGCCGCCGAGCAGCGCCAGCGCGCCCGCGCCCAACCCGAGCTGCAGCACGCGCCGCCGGGTCACAAAGGCGAGGGGCCGGGCCGTCATGGGTTCACGCCGCGCATGCCACGCATTGTCGCGCCGACGGCATGGCGCGCAAGCGGGCGACGGGGATGCGCTCGCCGCAGCGCTCGCAAAAGCCATAGGTGCCGGCGGCGATGCGGTTCAAGACGGCCGTGATTTCGAGGTAGTCGCGGCGGCTGGCGACGTCCAGCGCGCCGAGCACCTCGTCGTTCTCCACCGCCGTCGCCTGTTCCTCGAAGTCGGCGCTGATCGGCCCGTCGGCGCGGCGCAGGTCGTGCGACAGGGCTTGGATGCGGGTCCGGACCACAGCGAGGCGCTCTTCCAAGGCCAGCTTGATCTCCGCGTAGTCAGCCATGACACGCTCCCTCTGGCGACTTCGACATCGCCTGATGTCAAGCTAGCACCGGTGGCCGCGCGCGATAGGGCCGATCGTCATGTTTTCGTCACGCAATCAGCCGACAATCCGCCGCTCGATGCGCTCCGCGATGCGGGTCGTGACTTCGTAGTGGATGGTGCCGAGCCAGCCGGCCATCTCCTCGGCGCTGATGCGGTCGCCGTCGCTGCCGTCCGCGCCGGTCTGGCCGCCGAGCAGCACGACTTCGCTGCCGGCGCGCGCCACCGGGCTGTCGGTCACGTCCACCGCCGTCATGTTCATCGCGATGCGGCCGATGACCGGCGCGCGTTGCCCGGCGATCAAGACCTTGGCGACATTGGACAAGCCGCGATCGTAGCCGTCGTAGTAGCCGATCGGCAGGATGGCGATGCGTGTCGGCCGCACCGCGCGAAACGTCCGGCCATAGCCGACGTATTCGCCGACGGGCACGTCGCGCACCTGGGCAATCACCGTCTTCCACGTCAGGGCCGGCCGCAATTCCACGGGGTTGCGCCCGAGCTGGCACACCGACAGGTAGGTCTCCTTGGACGGCCACAGCCCGTAGGCGCCGATGCCGCAGCGCACGAGGCGCCCGCACACCTCCGGCCATAGCAAAAGCGCTGCCGTATTGCTGGCATGCGCCAGCAGCTTGTCGTCCGGATGCCCGGCGGGCGGCAGCGACAGTTCCTGTCGCACGGCATCGACGCACGCGGTGAAGCGGTCCAATTGCTCATGCGCGAAGCGGTGGTTGGTCGTGTCCTCGATGTCGGCGAAGTGCGTCGCGAAGCCTTCCAGCTCCAGGTGCGGATCGGCCGCCACCGCGCGCGCCATCGCCAGCGCCGCATCATGGCGCAACCCTTGACGGTTGTTGCCGGTCTCCACCTTGATGTGCACGCGCGCCGTCACGCTCTGCTGCCGCGCCGCTGCCGAGGCCGCCGCCAGCACCTCGCCATCGTAGAGCACGAAGCGCGCGCCCAGCGCCACCGCGAACGGCACCTGCTGCGGCGAGAGGTGGCCGACGATGTAGACCGGCGCTTCGATGCCGGCCGCGCGCAAGTCTTGAAGTTCGAAGATGTCGTGGACGCCCAGCCACTCGACGCCCGCCTCGAGGAAGCAGCGCGTGGCGGCGATCAGGCCGTGGCCGTAGCCATTGCCCTTCACCATCACGCACAGCAGGGGCGCCTGGCCGCCATGCGCGGCACCCTGGCGCAAGACCTGGATGTTGTGGTGCAAAGCCGCGCGATCGAGCTCGATCCAGGTCAGCGGTTCAGGTTTCTGCAGCGAATTCATCATGGTGGGCACCGTGTGGGCGAAGATGCAGGGAGTGTGCCCGATTGCCGCGGGCTTGGCACGTCACCGCTCCGAGGAATCGCTCGGCAGCTGCGCCGGCGTGCCGGGGTAGCGCGCGACCAGGTCGTGCACGCCCAGGCCGGCATCGGCAGGAATCCCCAGGCGCGCCGCGAACATCCCCTTGGCATCGGTCAGCGCGACGCCGACCAGCAGCCCTTGCAGCGGCCGGGCCGGATCGATCAGCCACAGCTCGATGGTCTGGCGCGCCACCTTGCCGCCCGGGGCGCTCAACGTGCCTTGAATCTCAAGCGCTTCGCCCACATACGCCATCGGCGCCGCCTTGCTGAGCGTCGTCGCCGTCGGGCGGCGCGGATCCGGGTGCCCCGCCGGCCGCGGCTCCGGCGCCGTCCCCGGTCCGGCTTGCGGCGCCGCCAGCCGCGCCGCGCGCTGCGCCAACCAAGTGCGCCGCGCCTCCGCCGGACCTTCGCGGCGATCGCCAGCCGATCCAGCCCCTTCCGCAGCGACGCGGCCCGGCGCACCCGAGCCGGTCGCAGACGTCGCAGGCGCGCCCGCCAACTGCTCGCTGCCCTTGAGCTTCTTGGCGCCGGCCATGCTGGTCTGCAGCACGCGGCCATCGGCCAGCACCGTGCCGGTCTGGTCGGCAAACGCCGGCGGCCGCGGGAACGGATCGCGAAAC
Source organism: uncultured Myxococcales bacterium (assembly GCA_903917305.1). GTDB lineage: Bacteria > Myxococcota_A > UBA9042 > UBA9042 > UBA9042 > CAIXAA01. Next base: position 5,307 of record CAIXAA010000733.1, read on the forward strand.
GCCGGTTGATGCAAGTGCTTGTCGTGGGCGCTGTGCAGCTCCAGCGTGTCCGCACCGCCGCCGAGATCGAGGCGCTGCCAGGCGCCCGTGCCGTTCTCCTGCGGCGCCCAGACCTCGAGGAACGCGTGGGCATCGTTCATGACGTAATGCGCCGCGATGCCGAGCGAATGCGCAATCACCAGGAAACCCAGGGCGCGGTGCCGGCACACACCCTTTTGCCCCAGCACCAGATCGGCGAGCGGATCGCTGCCCGCCAGCGGCGGCGCACCCGGCTCAAAAGCCCGAAACCACTCGGCAAGCCGAGTCAGCGCCGCGCTGCGCTCCATGTGCGCGTCCACGCCCAGCGCCGGCCAGAGCGCCTGCGCGCGCGCCTGCAGCCCCGGATCCAGGCGCGGACGCTCGGGATCGTCGTGCTTGCGCTGCGTGCCCAGCGGCGCGGCGAAGTAGCCGGACGGCGCGTCCATCAGGAAGCGCAGGTCGACCTCGCCCGCCTGCGGCGCCTGCACCGTGAAGTTGCCGGCATCATCTCGGAAGAACTGCAGCTTTTGCGCCGGGACCGCCTGCCATTGCAGGATCTGCGAGGTTGGCGCCACGGACGGCAGCACGGCGTGCTGGCCCGCCGCCATCGCGACCTTGATGTGGCCCCAGAACAGCTCGTGACCGGGACGCGGCGGCTGCGGCCCCTCCGGCAGGGCGCGCAGGCCGCGGCCGCTCTGCGCCAGCGTGATGTCGGGCTGCACGGTATCAAAGGCGATTTCGCGCTTGAACGGCGCCACGGACGGGTCGAACACCATCTGGTAGTGCAGCTGCCCGTCGGCGCCGGTGCGGCGATCCAGGCCGACGCGCGGTGGCGGCGCTGGACGGTAGACCGGCGTGTCATCGCCGGGCGTGGCCTGCCGCGGCCGATCGATCTTGCCGGCCGCCGTCTCGATCGCCGCCGCGAGGCTGCCCGGCGTGCCGTCGCCGACGATGCGGTCGCTGTGCGCGCTCTGCGGGCCACCGGGCGGCAACGGCTCGTGCAGGATGCGCCCCGGCGGCGTGGCGAAGGCGTCCGCGCAAAGACCGGCGCAGCACAGCCCGATGCTCGCGATGCGCCTGCGGATTTTGCTGCTGCCGACCAAGCTGACCGTCTTGCGCCTCCTGTGCGATGCAAGCATGCCACTTGCTTCGCGTCCAGCGCCACGGACGCGCGGACGGCCGGCGCGATCTGCCGGAAACTTTCGCCATGCTCCGCCGCGCCCTATGCTCCAGGCCTCTCGAGGTGCCCGCCTGTCCGCTCCGACCTCCGATTCCCGCCACTTGTCGCGCTGGCACGCCGCCGCGCTGGTCGCCGGCTCCATGATCGGCGTCGGCATCTTCCTCACGCCGCGCATCGCCGCCGCCGCCGTCGGCACCGGTCCCTGGTTCTTCGCGCTGTGGTTTCTCGGCGCCGTCGTCGCGCTGGCCGGGGCGCTCGCCGTCGCGGAGCTCGGCGCCATGTTGCCGCACGCCGGCGGCGACTAAGTCTACCTGCGCGAAGCCTATGGCGATTTCTCCGCATTTCTCTACGGCTGGCTCTCCCTGCTCGCCTCCTTCTCCGGTGCCATCGCCGCCATGGCGGTCGGCATTCCGCGCTACCAGGGGCCGCTGTTCATCGGCGAGCGCGCCCACGCGCCGCTGCTGCACCTGCCTTTCCTGACGCTGCACGTCGATCAGCTGCTCGGCATGGCGCTGGTCTGGCTGCTCACTGGCCTCGCCTGCCTGCGTGTGCGCGTCGCCGGGCGCACGCAGCTGGGCCTGACGGCTTCGGTCATGGCGCTGCTGCTGGCGGGCGCGCTGTGGGCGATCGCGACCGGCGTGCGGGTCCCGAACGCGCATGCCGCCGCCAGCGCCCTCGATCGCGGCGAATGGCTGCCGATCCTGCTGGCGTTCTCCGCCGTCTACTTCGCCTATTCTGGCTGGAATACGGCAGGGTATGTCGCCTCCGAGATCACCCGACCGGAGAAGCACCTGCCCTGGGCCCTCCTTGTGGCCACGCTGTCCGTCGGCGCCCTCTACCTCGTCCTGTGCGTCGCCTTCACCGTCACCTTGCCCGACCTCAGCCAGGCCTTCGAGGCCGGCTCCGCCACCGCCACCGTCCTGTTCGGCGCGGTCGGTGGCACCGCGATGGCCGCGCTCATCGGCCTGGCCGTCACCGGCGCCACGCTCGCCACCATGGTCGCCGGCAGCCGCATCTACTTCGCCATGGCGCGCGACGGCCTGTTCTTCGCCGCCGTCGGCCGCCTGCATCCGCGCCTGGGCACGCCGGTCCTGAGCCTGTGCCTGCAAGCCGTCTGGGTCACGATCCTGATTGCCAGCGGCACGTTCGAGGACCTGCTGCGCTGGGCGACCCTGGCCATCATCCTGTTGTCGGTGCTGACCGCCCTGGCCGTGCCGGTGCTGCGCTGGCGCCGGCCGGACGCGACGCGGCCGTTCCGCCAGTGGGGCTATCCGTGGACGACGGTGGCGTACGTGCTGCCGTGTCTTGCGGTGCTCGGCGCCAGCGCCTGGGACAAGCCCGGCGAGGCCGCCGTCGGCGCCGGCATCATCGGCGTCGGCTGGCTGTCCTACCGCCTGCGCCCAAAGAGGATCTCCGCATGAGCCGTCCCTGGCAGACCATCGACCGCGTCGCCACGCCCGAAGGCGCGTTGGAGCTGCGTCAGCGCGGCGAGCGCGACTTCCTCATCGTCATCGGCGGCCGCGTCCTGATGAGCAGCACCGCCTTCATGTCCGAGGTCTTCCTCGCCAAGACCGCGTGCCAGCTGCTGGGCGCCAAGCCGCGCGTGCTGATCGGCGGGCTGGGCATGGGCCTGACGCTGCGCGCCGCCTTGGACGCGCTGCCGGCCGATGCGCAAGTGCTGGTCGCAGAACTGAATCCCCAAGTCGTGGCCTGGTGTCGCGGGCCTCTGGCCATCCTGTCGCAGGACGGTCTGGCCGATGTGCGCGTGCAGGTCGAGGTCGCGGACGTCGCTGCCGTCATCGGCCGTGCGGCGCGCGAAGGTCCGCGTTTTGACGCAATCATCCTCGATCTCTACGAAGGCCCGCACGCGGCGACGCAGAAGCCCGACAATCCGTTCTACGGCGCCAAGGCTTTGGCGCACTCGCGCGATGCCCTGCAGCCGGGCGGCGTGCTGGCGGTGTGGAGCGAAGACCCGGACGCCGCCTTCGAAAAGCGCCTGATCGCCGCCGGTTTCGCCGTGCAGGTCGACCATCCCGGCCACGGCGGGCGGCGGCACGTCGTGTATACGGCCAAGAGCAAGTAGCGGTAGCTTCACAGCAGAACCTGCGCTATTGTCAGCGCTTCCACCAAGGGGAGGCAGCGCAATGGCCGGTCAAGTCGTGCTCGTATCCGGGTGCTCGTCGGGTTTCGGGCTGCTCATCGCCGTCGCCGCTGCAAAAAGGGGCCACCGCGTCTTCGCCACGATGCGCAATCCGGCGTCGCGCGAACACTTGGACGTCGTCGCCGGCGCCGCGCAGGTGTCCATCGAGGTCCTGCAGCTCGACGTCGACGACGAAGACTCGATCCAGCGCTGCGTGGCCGATGTCCTGGCCGCCGCCGGCCGCATCGATTGCCTCGTGAACAACGCGGGTTTCGGCATGGGCGGCAGCGTCTTCGACCTGAGCATGGACGAGCTGCGCGCCCAGATGGAGACCAACTTCTTTGGCGCCGTCGCGCTGACCAAGGCCGTGCTGCCCGGCATGATCGCGCAGAGAAGCGGCCACATCATCCAGGTTTCCAGCGTGGCGGCCTTGCACTCGACGCCGTCCTTGGGCGCGTACGGCGCGTCCAAGCGCGCCCTCGAAGGCATCACCGAGGCGTTGCGCTACGAAGTCGCGGACTTCGGCATCAAGGTCAGCAGCGTCCTGCCCGGCATGTACAAGACCGAAGTGTGGGGAAAACGCAAGCTTGCCGCGCGCTTTGGCGACGAGAGCAGCCCGTTTGGCCCGCAAAGCAAGCGCGGTCTCGCCCTGGTCGACAAGCTCGTGGAGAAGCAGGGGCGCCATCCGCAGGAGGTGGCGGACGTGGTCGTGCGCCTGATGGAGCAGGCCCATCCGCCGCTGCAGACGCTGTGCGGCCTCGACGCCAAGCTGCAGACCTGGGCGCGCGCGGTCGTGCCAGCGCGGCTGTGGGAGCGGGCGGTGCGCAAGGCGACGGGATTCTAGCTCACGGTTTGGCGCACGCCGTCGGGTCGGCGCCCAGGCCGACGAAGTTCGGGTTCTGGTAGCACGGCGTGATGAACGGCCCGGACTTGTTGGTACCCTTGCCCGTCACCTCGCCATCTGGCCAACTGATCGTAGCGACGTACCACAAGTCGAGCGGATTCAGAGATGTAGACGTCATGACCCAGACCAACTGGCCGTAGACGTAGATGGTCACCTCGGCTGTGGTCGCGCCAAAGCCGGCGTCCTTGAAGTAGTGGACGCCCACCGAGTAGGTGCGGCCGTCCTCTGGGTTCGCCATGTTGACGTACTGCGCGGCCACGGCGGCGTCCCAGTGCGGGTCGTCGTCGATGTTCGGGTCCAGCGAGCCCCAGTTCGGGTTCGGGTTGCCCCAGAAGCAGTCGTACGTCGGGTCGTACCAGGGATCCAGCTTGCTATCGCCGTCGAAATCGCTTTGGGCTGCGTAGGGATGGGCGAAGTGCAGGTCCAGCTGCGTGTTGGTCGCCGCGTCCGGCGTGATGGGCCAGTACAACTGCACGGCGATCGCCCCATCCGGCACCACCTTGACGGACAGGCAGGTCGGCTTGCACGACTTCTGGCCAGCCATGTCCCAGACATCCAAGCAGAACTTGTAGTCGCCAGCGACGTTGGGCTGGAACGTCGGCACGGCGACGTGGTCGTTCGGCAAGAACTGGGAGACGCTGCCCTTTTCGGGCTCGACGCTCCACTGCCAGGCCTGAATGGGGCCGCCGACGCTGGGATCTGCGAACGAAAAAGCGCTGTTGAGGTGCAGGATCGTCTGCGGCACGACGATGTCGCCCTCCATCACCTGCACCACCGCCGTCGGGCACTTGCCGGTCGCCGAGACGTCCGCGCTAGCGTCGACGGCATCGGCCGCCGCCGCAGTATCCGCTTGCGCATCCGCCACATCCGCAGCAACGGCGGCGTCGATCGCCGCGTCCAGGCCGGCCGCCACGTCGGCGCCCAGCTTGGCATCGCTCCCCGCAGGCGTGGCGGACGAAGAACACGCGGCCAGCGAAACAACCAGCAACCACGCCAACTTCTGCATCACGGCCTCCCCAGCTAGAACGCCTTGCGCACGTCGAACAGCACCTGATCGTCGGTCTTGAACAACCCGCCAGGACTCAGCGGCGGGCCGCCCGAGACGATCGCGCCCAGGCCGACGCGCCAGTTCTCGTCGATCTGGTAGCTCAGTTTGGGCGCCGCCGCGTAATCACCGAGATTCACGCCATACATCCCGCCCAGCTGCACCGTCCACGGCTGGCCTTCGCCCAGGCGCAGCACCAGGCCGCCGACGGCCGTCACGTGGTGGCGCGCCATCATGAACAGCGCCTGGCCCTCCTTGACATCACTGGCGAATTGGTACGTGCACTCGACCAGCGCCACCAGCCAGTCCTCGCGGCTGTACTCCAGCCCCATGCCGACCTGCGTCAGCGCCGAAACCACCGGCTGGAACTGCGCGTCCAACAGCACTTTTTTCGGCGTGTAGGCCGCGTCGCCGCGCAGCATCCAGCCCTCGTGCAGCTCGCCGCTCCACTCCATGCCCAGCGTCACGCGGCGCTGCCACTCCGCCTTGACCAGATCGGTCATCGTCTTGCCCGAGCCATTGAGGCGGCCGTTCGCGGCGATGAACTCGGAATCCCCCAGCAAGGCCAGCTGCTTCTGCTGATCGAAGCCGGCTTCGGCCGTCTTGCCCAGCACCGTCGCGATGTCCTTGTCGAACGTCAGCTTGGGCAGGCGATCCCAGTTCCAGATCGCGTCGAAGTTCACGTCCCAGTTGCCGATCTTGTGCTTCCAGCGCCCGGCGATCGAGCCGTCCAGTGGCGTGGCCGGCGGCGGCTTGAGGGCATAGATGAGCGCGTCGGACAGCGAGCGGTCCAGCCGCAGGTCCATGCGCCGCGCCAACGTGAACAGCCCGGTCGGAATCTGCGGCCCGAGGTCCGGGCGGATCATCGCGGTGTCGGTGGCGATCGGGCTGAAGCGATGCTGCGTGAAAAAGGGCAGATACACGACTTCGAGCGTGCCCAGGCCGACGTCGCGCTGCCACTTGACCATGAAGTCGGCCATCGCCGTCGTGTCGTCGGTGTTGCCGAGCGCGCCGAACAGACCCATCGAGAAATCGGTGGGATTCAGGATGCGCAGCGGGCTTTGCAGCTCCAGCGCGCCCCACAGCGCCAGATCGCGGCCGACGGTCAGGTTGCCCCAGCGGCTGGAGTCCCATTGCACATACGCTTCGCGCAGATCGGCGTAGTAGTCGTAGCGCATGCCCAGCGCCGGCCAATCGGCGCGAAACGCCGGCGTGTACTCGCCCGGCTCGTGGCCCACCGACGCGATGTGCGTGAAGCGCGCCGCCATGCGCGTGCGCATCGTGTCGCTCAGCGGGTGGCGCAGGTCGAGGTCGAAGCGGTTGTAGAGCACGCCGACGTCTTCGAGCGGCACCTCGGCGCGCGTGTCCATGCCGAGCATCGACGACCAGCTGCCGGAGAAGAGCGTGGGGGATTGGGCTTGGGCGGGAAGGGCGAGGCAGACGCCGAGGACGAGCAGCGCCACCCTCACCCTGTCGCTGCGCGACGGTCCCTCTCCCGCCGAGCGGGAGAGGGACACCCGGGCAAGGTTCGATCCCCCCTCGCCCGCTGCAGCGGGAGAGGGGGACGCCGCGTCAGCGGCCGGGGGTGAGGGCCGCAACGCCACGCCCGCAATCCATCCTTGCACCCGAAGCGCCGCACGGTGCATGCTTTCGGCCCCTTGACGCACCGTCTGTGTCTCGACCACCCGCTCCCCCGAATCCGGTGAACGATGCTGCACTTTACCATGGATGGCTTTGGCGGCCACCGCTCCCGCTTTGACGACATTCGCCTGGTGCACGAGCTGCTCGAAGAGCTGCCTCTGCGGCTTGGCCTGCAACCCGCGATGCCGCCGATGCTTTTGCCGTACTACAACGGCGTCGAGCCGGATGACTGCGGGATCTCGGCCTTCCTGTTCCTGGCCGGCGGCCACCTGACGCTGCACACGTTCTCGTTTCGCGAGTGCTTCTTCGCCGACCTCGTCGCGCCGGAGTGGTTCGACGCCGGCGAGCTGCGCCAGACGCTGCAGACCGCGCTGCCGGTGCGGCAGATGGACGTCTATGCCGCGGAAAGAACGAAGTTCTTCCCGGAAGTCGAAGTGCACCCGAACGCCGACTTCGGCCCGCACCTGCTGCTGAACATCGAGGGCTACACGGGTCCGGCGGACATGGACGGCCTGTTCGCGCTGTTCGACAACCTGCCGCAACGCATTGACATGACGCCGATCATGCGGCCGTACGTGCTGCGCTCCAAGCGGCCGGACGGCGGCTCGGTGCTGAGCGCCATGACGATGATCGCGGAGAGCCACATCGCCCTGCACATCGACGAGCAGACCAAGCAGGCGTGGTTCGACATCTTCTCCTGCAAGTTCTTTGACTTGGACGCCGTGGTCGGCGAGCTGATGGCGGCGCTGCCCGGCAAGTCGCACACGCGCCAGCTCATCGCGCGCGGCCGCGGCTACCAGGTGCGCCGCACGGAGCGCGAGCCGGAGCACGCGCGCACCAAGGCCTGGCTCGGCACGCGCACTTCCATGTAACTGCTGGAGAAGCTGCCATGCGGATTCGACTTTCTGCTGCCGTCCTCGCCATGGCCCTGTCGCTGCCCGGCCTTGCGCTCGCCGCCGACGATCCGGCGGCGCGCAAGATCATCGACACGATGGAGGCGCACAACTCGGCGGGCTTCCAGACCGGGCAGTCCAAGACGCTGATCACGCTCAAGCTCGCCAATGGCAAGGAGAAGACCTGGGTCACGCTGGCGCGCGTCGCCCGCAAGGACGGCAAGCTGCGCACGCGCGTCACGTTCCTGGAGCCGGCGGAGAGCGTCGGCACCGAACTGCTGATGCTGGAACAGGGAAAGGGGCAGGTCGCGCAGTACCTCTACCTGCCCAAGACGCGGCGGCTGCGGCGCATGGGCGGGTCGGACAAGAACACGGCGTTCATGGGAACCGACTTTTCATTCGGGGACTTGGAGAGCGCCGGGCTGCAGAAGGGTCAGGCGAAGAAGTTGGGGAACGACGCCGTGGGCGGCATCCCCTGCGCGCACCTGGACGTCGTGAGCGACGATCCGGAAGATGCCTATGGTCACGTGGAGTTGTGGATCGACGAGAAGGCTTCGGTGCCGCGCCAGATGAAGTTCTTCGGCAAGGACGGCGCGCCGGTCAAGACGCTGATCGTCGATGCGGTCGGCGACGTCGACGGGCACGCAACGCTCAAGAAGTTCCGCATGTTGGGTTTGCAGCGCGGCTCGGTGACGACGGTGGAGACCCGCGACATCGATACCAAAGCGGTGCTGGTGGACGGTCTGTTCGATCCCGACAGCTTGGGGCGCTGAGCTTTGCCGTCTGCGGCCAGATGCGTATACTGAACAGGAAACGTATCTTGAAGTCCATGAATGGCAACGGCAACAGCGCCCCTGGCGCCAGAGGAGCGGCCATGCGGAACCGGGCAAGCGGCAAGTGGGCGAGCATCCTGGCGTGCGGACTGTGGGCGATGGCGGGCTGCAGCAGCAGCGCCGGAACGAGCGACGCGAGCGTCGCGGTCCAGGACACGGCAACTGCGGATGTCGGCGGCGATCTCGGCCAGACCGACGTGCCCGCCGCAGCCGACGCGACGGCGACCGACAGCGCGAACCCGGTGGATGTGGCCGCGGATACGATCGCGCCTCAGCCGGGGGCGCTCGTGCTCAACGAAATTGGGGCCAAGGGC
>CAIXAA010000734.1 GCA_903917305.1 uncultured Myxococcales bacterium
CACCTCGCGGTCCAGCCAGGCATTGTGCGTGTGCGCCTGCAGGAACAGTTGGTCGAGGGCGGCTTGGTCGAGGGGCGAATGGGACATGGCGGGAAGCTCCAGGGGATGAAGGGGCGGCAAGCGGGCAACCGGGGAAGGCCCTCAAGGTAGCCGCACCGGCCCATTCGTCAACCGGCGCTGGGTCGCTGGCGGAGCGTCTGGCGCCGGCAGCGTCCGCCGCGCGCGAGCCGGCTACCTGCGAAACGCAATCCCGATGCCGACATCGCCGGGTCCTGGCACGATCGCCACGCTCTCCGGCGGCTCGCGCAGCCACAGCCACACACCGGCGGCGATGGCCGCGACGCCGACGCTGCCCAGCACCAGCGACGCGGTCCGCTTGGCGTCGATGCTCGAGGTCTGCGCCACCGCCGCCGCGTGCGTCGTCCCGACAATCAGGCCCGAGGCATCGCGGGTGGCCAGCGCCTTGTCCAGCTCGCTGCGCTGGTTGGCGGCCAGCGCGTAGACGACGGCCGACGCGATGCCGAGCGCTGCGCCGCTGCCCAGGCTCGTCCACGCCGCCAGGTGCAGCGGCGCCGCCCCTTCGGGCGCGGGCTGTGGCGCGGCCACGAGGACCGGCGGCGCCGCGGTGGTCTCCGGGTTCGCGCTGTGCGCCGCCTGATCCGCGTCGCCCGCCTTGGCATTCAAGCGCGCTTGCCGCAGATCTTTCAGGAAGCCGTTGGCTTTCGCGATCAGCGCCGCGTCCGCGCCTGGCTTGCCCATGAACTCGCGGTAGTGCGCCTCGGCGCGATCCGGCTGGTCGCTGGCCTGTTCCGCGCGCGCCGCCGAATAGAGGTACGACGGCGTCTTCGGGTCCGCGCGCCAGGCGTTGAGGTACAGCTGCGCGGCGCGGACGTGATCGCCGGATTCATAGGCGCGGATCGCCTGCTGGGCCATGGCAGCGGCACGCGCGCCATCGGCAAGGGCTGGCAATGGCTGACAAACGGCAATCAGGAGACCGGCGAGCGCTGCCAGCAGCGCAGCTCTCTTGCGCACGACACGAACCACCTGCCGCCTCCCTCCCACCGGGGCAAACGTACGCCGACGTGCACGCAAAGTCCACCGATGTTTGCGGTTTCGCGGATTTCACGGCTCCGGCGCGCGCAGCCGGTACCCCACGCCCGGCTCGGTCGTCAGCCAGCGCGGCCGCGCCGAGTCCGCCTCCAGCTTCTGCCGCAGCTGCGCCATGTACACGCGCAGGTAGTGCGTCTGGCTCGACGCGTTCGGCCCCCACACCTCGCGCAGCAGCTGGCGGTGCGTGAGCACCTTGCCGGCGTTCTTGAGCAGCAGGATCAGCAGCTTGTACTCCAGCGGCGTCAGGTGCACGGCCTGCCCGCCCCGCAGGACCTGGCGCTTGCCGAAATCGACGACGACATCGCCAAAGCGGCTCACCGGCTCGGCTTCCGGCGAACGCTGGGCATGGCGCAGCGCCACGCGCATCCGTGCCAGCAGCTCGCCCGCGCCGAACGGCTTGGTCAGGTAGTCGTCCGCGCCGCCGTCGAGCGCCGCGATCTTGTCGCCCTCCTGGCCGCGCGCCGAAATCACCAGGATCGGCACCGTGCTCCACTCGCGCAGCCGCCGCGTCACCTCCAGGCCGTCCAGGTCCGGCAGCCCCAGATCCAGCAGCACCAGGTCCGGGTTCCACTGCGTCGCCTGCGCGATCGCCTCCTCGCCCGTCGCCGCCTCGAGCGCGCGGTAGCCGTGGCTGGTCAGCGTGGCGCGCAGGAAGCGGCGCATCTGCGGCTCGTCTTCGACCATCAACACCAGGGCACCGGACTGTTCCATGAATCCTCAAGCTTCTTGCGGCGGTGGCGGTGGCGCGCCGCCGGTGGGCAAGGTGAAGCGAAACACCGCGCCGCCGCCACTGCGGTTGGCCGCCGAGACCTTGCCACCATGCGCCGTGACGATGCCGTGCACGATGGCGAGCCCCAGGCCGGTGCCGCGCGTGCCCGTGCCCGAAGGTGCGCGAAAGAACTTGTCAAAGATGCGCCCTTCGGTGCCAGGCGGCAGACCCGGCCCGCGATCGGCCACCTCGACGACGACATGATCCGCCTGCGCCCGCGCGGAGATCTCGATGGCCGTGCCCGGCGCCGTGTACTTCGCCGCATTGTCGAGCAGGTTGAGCAGCACCTGTTCAATCAGCACGCCGTCGAGCTGGACCAGCGGCAGGTCGGACGCGAGCAACACTTGGACTTCATGCCCTTGCAGCGTGCGCCCGGCGCGATCCAGCGCGCCGCCGACCACCTCCTCCAGCGGCGTCCAGTCCTTCTTGGGCACCAGCCCGCCCGACTCCAGCCGCGTCATGTCCAGCAGGTTGCCGACCAGGCGGTTCAGGCGATCCGCCTCGTCGCGCACGGTCTCCAGCAGCTCCTGGCGCACCTCCGGCGTCAGCGCCGCGTCGCCCAGCATCGTCGTCGCCGACCCGGTGATGGCCGCCAGCGGCGTGCGCAAGTCATGAGACACAGACGACAACAGCGTGTTGCGCAGCTCCTGGCGTTCGGCGTGCAGGCGCGCCGACTGGGCTTCGCCCTCCAGCGCGATGCGCTCCAAGGCAAAGGCAATCTGGTTCACGAAGGTATCGAGCAGCTGCCGCTGCGCCGTGTCCAGCAGGCGCGACGGATCGACCGGCAGCACGCCCAGCACCCCCAGCTGCCGCCCGGCCGACGACAGCGGCAGGAACAGGCAGCGCGCCGAGGGCAGCGTGTCGGTGCCCAGCCCGGCGGACTTGTCGTGCTCGAACACCCACACGGCGACGCTGCGATCGCGCTCGTCGAAGGCAAAATCGGTGTGCAGCGGCGCCTCGGCCAGCTGCCGCTCCGGCGTGGTCAGCAGCAAAGCGAGGCCGGCATCGAACAGGCCGCCGACATGGCTGCGAGCCGACGCAATGATCTCGCGCAGTTCACGGGCGCTGGCCAGCTCGCGCGACAGGGCGTAGAGCGCCGCGGTGCGCTGCTCGCGGGCGCGGGCGTGCGTCGCCTGGCTGCGCACGCGGGCGGTCAGGCCGCTGATGACGACGCCGACGATGAACAGCACGGCAAACGTCAGGAAGTAGCGCGTGTCGCTGACGGCGAACGTGAAGCGCGGAGGAACAAAGAAGAAGTCGTAGCCCAGCACCGCCAGCGCGGCGGCCAGCAGCGACGGACCGCGCCCCACCCGCGTCGCGACCAGCACGATGCCGAGCAGGTAGACCATGACCAGCTCGGACGTTTCGAGCAGCCCGTGCAGCAGCTGGTCCAGGCCGGTCGTGAGCGCCATGACCGCCATCGCCAAGGCATAATCGCGCCAGGGCGTGGCCAGCTTCGGGCGCCGCGCCGGGCGCTCGCTGGTCACCGGCCGCGCGATTTCCGGCGCAATGGCATGGACTTCGATGTCGCCGCTGCCGCGCACGACCTCGTCGAGCAGGGAGCCGTAGAGGATGTCGCGCCAGCGCGGATGCGTCGGCTTGCCCAGGATGATGCGCGTGACGTTGTTGGCGCGCGCCCAGACCAACAGCGCATCGCTGACGCGCGCGCCGCTGAGCACCACGACCTGCGCGCCCAACTGCTCGGCCAGCCTCAGGTTCTCCCGCAGCCGCAGCCGCCCGGCGTCGTCCAGCGCGATGTGCGGCAGGTCCACGCTCACGGCCGTCCAGCGCGCGCGCAGCCCCGCCGCCATGCGCTTGGCGGCGCGGATGAGGTCCGCCGAAGACGCTGTCGGCCCCGCGCACACCACGATGTGCTCCGCCACCGGCCAGGTCGCCTCGATGCCCTGGTCGCGCCGGTGCGCCAGGACGTCGGTCTCGACGCGCTCCGCCGTGCGCCGCAGCGCCAGCTCCCGCAACGCCAACAGGTTGCCGCGCTTGAAGAAACCGCCCACCGCGCGGCTGGCCTGGTCCGGCGCGTAGACCTTGCCTTCGCGCAGCCGCTCCAGCAGGGCATCGGGCGGCAGGTCGACGAGCTCGACCTCATCGGCGCGCTCCAGCATCGCGTCCGGCAGCGTCTCGCGCACCCGCACGCCGGCGATCTGCGCCACGACATCGTTCAGGCTTTCCAGGTGTTGGACGTTGAGCGTGGTCCACACGTCGATGCCGGCTTCGAGCAGCTCGCTCACGTCCTGCCAACGCTTGGGGTGGCGGCTGCCCGGCGCGTTGGTGTGCGCCAGCTCATCGACCAGCAAAAGCCCGGGCTTGCGCCGCAGCGCCGCGTCGAGGTCGAACTCCGCCAGCGTGCGACCGCGGTGGTCCACGGCGCGGCGCGGCAGGACCTCGAGGCCTTGCAGCAGCGCCAGCGTCTCGACGCGGCCGTGCGTCTCGGCCAGCCCCACGACGACGTCGCGCCCCTCGGCGTGCGCCCGCTGCGCCGCCTCCAGCATCGCGTACGTCTTGCCCACGCCGGGCGATGCGCCAAAGAAGATCTTGAATTGCGCGCGGCCGGCCTTCGCCTCCTCCGATTGGATGCGGCGCAGCAGCTCGTCCGGGTTGGCGCGGGTTTCGGGCATGGCCGGCTAGTGTCGCGCTTCGAGGGCCAGATTCAAGTCCAGCACATTGACGTGCGGCTCGCCGAGCAGCCCGAGCCAGCGGTCCTGGGCGTGCGCCGCCACGAGCTTGCGCAGGTCGTCGTCCTTGAGGCCGCGCGCCAGCGCCACGCGATGCACCTGGAAGTACGCGGCTTCCGGGCTGATGTCCGGATCCAGGCCGCTGGCAGACGTCGTCACGAGGTCCGCCGGCACGAGGCCCGTGGCCGTCGGGTCCGCCTTCTGCAACGCCTCGATGCGGTCTTGCACGGCCTTGCGCAGCGCCGGGTTCGACGGCCCGAGGTTGGAGCCCGACGACGATGCGGCATTGCACGCCGGCGTGGTGGCCGAAGGCCGGCCCCAGAACCACTTGGGATCGTCCCAACATTGGCCGATCAGCGCGGAGCCGACGGTCTTGCCGTTGCGGGCAACGAGGCTGCCGCTGGCCTTGTCCGGCAGCACGGCTTGCGCGACGCCGGTCACCGCGTACGGGTAGGCGATGCCGGTCAGCAGCGTCAGCAGCAGGAGCACCATCAGGGCCGGGCGAATTTCTGTAAGCATGACAGGCTCCTACACCATACCGAGGGCCGTGAGGGCCAGATCGATGATCTTGATGCCGATGAACGGAA
>CAIXAA010000735.1 GCA_903917305.1 uncultured Myxococcales bacterium
CGTTGGCCGCGCTCGGGCGCTATCCGGAGGCGCGCAAGGTGCTCGCGCCGCACCTACAAGGCAAGAAGCCGGACGCCGACCTGGTGCTGGCGGCGGCGGCGGTGGAGCGGCAGATCGGCACAGGTCCCGCGCGGTTGCAGCTGCTGGCGCGGGCGGGCGTCCAGTCCCCCAAGGACGTGCGGCTGCACGTGGCGCTGGGCGAGCAGCTTCTTGAGCTGGGCAAGGCGGTCGAGGCACGCAAGGTCCTGGATCCCATCGCCGATCGCTTCGAGGCCGGCGAGTTCAAGGACACGGCGGAGCTGGTGGCGGTCGCGCGCTCCCTGGCGCTCGATGGCTACGTCAAGGATGCCAACCGCGTCTTTGGCGAGGCGGAACAGGCGGCGAGCGATGATGCCGAGAAGGTCGCGGTGCAGCTGCCGTGGGGCCAGCTGTTCATCAGCAAGTACAACTACCGTGACGGCGACGCGTGCCTGCAGAAGGTGCTGGCGATCGACCCCAACCACGCCGAGGCGCTGCTCGGCATGGCGCGCATCGATCTGGTGTCGGATCACGCAGTTGCCAAGGCGCGCGAGAGGGTGGAGGCCGTGCTGGCGCGCAACCCGCAGCACCTCGACGCGCTGGTGCTGCGCGCGGAAATCGCCTTGGAAGACGAGGACTATGCTGTGGCGCGGCAGGTGCTCGGGCGGGCGCTGCAGCAACGGCCGGACTTTCCGGAGGCGCTGCGCGTGCTGGGCGCGACCTGCAAGCTGGCGGACGACGAGCCGTGCTTTGCCAGCGCCGAGAAGAGGGCGCGCCAGATCAACCCGGACGACGGCCGCTTCTACTTCGTCGCGGCGACCTGGCTGGAGCAGGCGCACCGCTACCGCGAAGTGCTGGAACTGCTGGGAAAAGCGCTGCAGCGCGACCCGGACTTGTGGCAGGCGCACGCGGCGCTCGGCATGGGCTACGCGCGCGTGGCGGACGACAAGAAGGCCGAGAAGGAGCTGCAGACGGCCTTCGACGGCGATCCCTACGATGTGCGCACGGCGAACCAGCTCAGCATCCTGTACGACAACGTCTTGAAACAGATGACGTTGCTGCCGGGACGCGCGGTCGATCTGCGCGTGCACAAGAAGGATCGCATCGCTTTCGAGCGCACGATGCTGCCGTTCCTGCAGGAAAGCTACGATTCGCTGGTCAAGTGCTATGGTTTTGCGCCGCAGGCGCCGCTGCAGGTCGAGATCTTCCCGGAAACAGAGCAGTTCAGCGTGCGCACCGTCGGCCTGCCGCACCTCGGCGCGCACGCGGTGTGCTTCGGGCACCTGATCACGTCGCGCTCCCCCAGCGAGAAGCCGTTCAACTGGAAAATGGTGCTGTATCATGAGCTTTCGCACGTGTTCCACATCCAGGCGACCGATGGCCGCGTGCCGCGCTGGCTGACCGAAGGCCTGGCGATGATGGAGAGCGCGTGGGCGGATCCGCGCTGGAAGCTCGGCATGGACCGGCGCGCGTATGACCGCAGGAAAGCAGGGGAATTGGCGCAGCTGGCGCACTTCAACCTGGCGTTCACGCAGGCGCAGTCGCTGCAGGAGATCGTCGACGCGTACTACCAGGCGATGCTGCTGGTGGAATTCCTCAATGACCGCTTCGGCTTCCCCAAGCTGCGCGAGCTGGTGGCGGCGCACCGCAGCGGCAAGGACACGGCGACGCTGGTGACGCAGGTGCTGGGGGTGGCTCCCGTGGCGATCGACGCGGAGTTCGATGCGTGGCTGGGGACCAAACTAGCGCGTTATGACAAGGATTTCCGGCCAACGCCCGAGATCCTGGCGCGCGAGCTGGGGTTGCCGAAGCCGGGCGCGCAGGCCGAACTGCCGCCGCTGCCGGACAAGGCGCCGGTGCGCGCCCAGCTTGCGCAGGCGGTGCAGCTGCTGCGCATGGGGCAGATCCAGCCGGCGCTGCCGATCCTGCGCCAGCTGGTCAGCGCGCCGCTGGCGCCGCAAGCGCCGCCGACGGTGCCGCGGGACGTGTGCGCGGCGCGCTTCTTGTGGATGGAGATGGCGGTCAAGCTGGGCGATCGCGCGGCGCAGAAGGACATGGCGACGGCGCTGGTGGCGCAGCCGGCGTGCGATGGCGTGCGGCAGCGGATCGTTTTGGCGGGCGTTTTGAAGGCCGAAGGGAATCTTACCGGATCCATTGCGCAATTGCGCGCGGCGCAGCAGCTGGACCCGAGCGACCCGGCGCCGGTGCACCTGCTGGCGCAAACGCTGCTGCAGACCGGGCAGCTGGCCGAGGCGCGGGCGGCGGCGCGCACGAATGCCGAGCTGGACGCCAATGATCCGGCGCCGGCGGCGCTGCTGGGCAAGCTGGCGTGGGAGGCGTGGCCGACTGCGAATCCGGAGGCCCAGAAAGAGCTTGCGCACGATCTGGCGCTGGCGGCGCGCAGCTTGGAGGAGACGGACCCGGGCGGGCGC
>CAIXAA010000736.1 GCA_903917305.1 uncultured Myxococcales bacterium
CGTCCTTCACGGTGACCGTCGTGCCGTCGGTGCAGCTGATGGTCTTGGAACCATTGCCGTTGTCCTTGGCCGTGCAGGACGAGCCGTCCTTGCCCGCGGCGCCGGTCGTGCCGGTGACGCCCGCGGCGCCATCGACGCCGTCCTTGCCGTTCTTGCCGTCGGTGATCGTCGCCGACGTGCCGTCCGTGCAGGTCACGGTCGTGGTGCCGGTGGCGGAGTCCTTGGTCGCCGTGCAGGAGCTTCCGTCCTTGCCCGCCGCGCCAGCCGCGCCGTCCTTGCCATTGGAAACAACAGCCGAGGTGCCGTCGGTGCAGCTGATGGTGACATCACCCGTCGCCGCATCCTTCTTGGCGGTGCAGGAAGTGCCAGCCGCGCCAGCTGCGCCGGCCGCGCCGTCCTTGCCGTTCGTGCCGGCCGCGCCAGTCGCGCCGTCCTTGCCGTCCTTGCCGTTCGTCCCGTTCTTGCCGTCCGTGAGCGTCACCTTGACGCCCGCGCAGTCCACGGTCTTGGTGCCGTCGCCGTTGTCGACGACCGAGCAACCCGTGCCCGCGGAACCCTTTGCACCGGCAGGACCGGCAGAGCCTTCACAGGCACTGACGAACCCGGCCAAACTGACCAATACGAGGGCGCGCCATGGCGCCGCACGAAGCAAACCCAACATCTTCTCCCCCTGTCCACTCACAGGAGATGTGCCGCGATGCGACGCACGCTGCGCCGGCCCCGGATCTCCAAGCCTTCTACTCTCGTGCGGCCGAGCTGACCCGCTGACCACACCACACCAACCTCGATTCGACGTACCGGCACCTGCGCCCTGTTCCCAAGGCCCGACGCGCTCCCAGCGCGAGCCGGGATGGGGGCTCAGGCCGGTTCGAGAACCAGCCGGGGCCACGCGGGCTGCCCTTCTGCACGAAACATACCATGTCGCGCCAGGTTTCCTGTGGACCGCGCAATCCTCTAAGAAAGCGCTAAGGAACGTCACAGGGACTCGCACAGCCCGGGGACCGCGCAAGACACCGTGTAGCCCAGCATTGTCGCGCGACTTCGGCAACCCCAGTGGACCCGCGGGCCGATCGCCAGCACTATTCATTCGTATTTTCCGAATCTTGTGTTGAGCGGGTAGACATGCCGAATTCTCGGCGGCCATGCCGAAGATTCGGCATGGCCTGCATCTAGCTGAGACTACTCTTAGATCCCCAAGCACGCCGCACCTGTCGCCCAGCCCCGTGCCGAGATTTCGGCGGCGACGCGAGTCGGGCCGGCACGGGGACGCTGGCTAGCCCCATGCCCGCAATTCGTCTAGGATTGCCGCCGCGCAGCCCCGGCCCACGTGCCGCGGCGCCCAAGGAGCCCGCGATGCCGTTCTCGACCCGCAGGTCTTCGGACTGGCAGCAGGATCTCGACGCGGCTCGGGCAGCCGCGCAGCCGCCGACGCCCAAGCCCGCGCAGGGTGGCTGCCTGGGCATCTTCATCGGCCTCGTCCTGCTCCTCGGCACGGCGTTCGGCGGATACTTCTTCGTCCTTCCGGTCTTGAGACCCAACGTCGTGCGCGGCAACTTCCTCACGCTGCTCCCGGTGACGGCCGCAGCCGGCAAGACGAAGCTCTGGGTGTACACCGACCACTCCTTGAACTTCAGCTACAAGACCTCCGGCGGCGGCACGACGAAGTCGGGCATCTCCTGCATTTTCTGCAAGTCGATCACGTACATCTACGATCCGGACCAGCAGACGATCGACCAGCAGTGGACCACCGAGATGGGCGGCCGCGTCGCCACGCCGGCGATGTACACCAAGGGCGGCAAGGTCTGGATCGTCAGCGGGAAGTGGATCGCCGATGCGCCCCACCTCGAAGTGCGCGATGCGGCAACCGGCGCGCTCACGATGGACCTCGCGGGTTTTGCCAAGTCGATGCCGCAGTTGCAGTCCGGCATCGCGGACGTGCGCGGCGAGACGAACCCGGACCAGCTGGCGATCACGACCAAGGACGGGCAGGAACTGGTCTATTCGTTGGAC
>CAIXAA010000737.1 GCA_903917305.1 uncultured Myxococcales bacterium
CTTGCACCGCGCACCACCGGGAACGGCAGCAGCGACATGACCGACGACACGCCCGGCAACGTCTGGATCACGCGGAAGGGATCGCCAAACGTACCAGGAACTTGCTTGATTTCGGCGCCGCGCAGGGTGATGCGCGACAGCTCCTCGCGGCGCTGCTCGCCGTAGACCAGGATTTCGTAGGGATCGTAGCGTTCGCGCTCCACGTAGTAGGCGACGGCAAGTTCCTGGCGCGGCTCGAGGGTCTCCACCTGCAAGAACGCGTGGTAGCCCGCGGCGTGCACCGTGATGCGCACCTTGCCGGCGGGCACCGGCATCCGGAAGCGGCCGCGCGCGTCGGTATCCGCAGTGTAATGATGACCTTCCAGCTCCACGGCGACGGTCGCGTTCTGCACCGGCGCGCGCGTGCCCTTCTCGACCAGCTTGCCGCGCAGCACGCAGATCAGCGGCGCGCCACCCTGCGGCGGCGGCGCGGGCGGCGGCGGCGGCGGGCGGAAGGTGTGCGTGAACGTGATCGCCACCGGCACGGGCTTGCCGAGGTAGCGGCCAGGCGTGAAGCGGAATTGCTCGGTGGCGTGCACCACGGCGTCATCGAAGATCGGCAGCGAATGGGTCAGCAGCTCGACCTTCTGCACCACGCCGTCGGCGCCGACCATCAGCTTGACGCGCACGATGATGTTCTCGGTGTGCGCCGGAGCGCCCGGCGGCTCCTCGATCACCGTTGTCGTCAGGGCCGTGGGCGGTTCGAGGGCCGACAGATCCGGCGCCGGAGCCGGATCCCGAGCAGGAGCCAGGGCCGGAGCCGGTGCCGGAGCCGGAGCCGGAGCCGGAGCCGGAGCCGGTGCGGCAGCGAGCGCCAGCGCGGGCGTCAGCGCAAGCAGCGCAAAGCAAAGCAAGATCCGCCGCGTCATCGCCATGCGGCCACCCAAGCGAGCGTGCCGCCCCAGTGCGGCCACCATTGGACGCGGTAGATGGGTTGCGCGGTATCGGGTTCGACGCGGCCCAGGTTGTCCTTGCAGCCGGTCCATTGGCCGTCGAGCTCGAGCGCGAAACCGCTGGAGAAGATGGGGCCAAGCACGGCCAGCCAGCTGGCGCGCAACAAGCCCGCGGCGCCGACGCCGCTGCACGACGGGATCGGCGGGCTGGTCTTGGGCAGCGTGTAGGAACTGACGAGCGTGGCGCGGCCGGAGGCGTCCGGCTCGGGCCGGCCCGAGTTGCCTTCGACGATGCCAGCGAAACCAAAGCCGAACGCGAGGTCGATGCTGTCCGTGACGTGCCAGGTCGGGTCGAGCGTGCCGGCAAAGCGCAGCCCGGACAGGCCGCCGACGGCGGAGACCGACGCGTACTGGAAGGAGGCGAGGACCGACCACGCGTCGTCGAGGCGCGCGCCGACGCGGATGATCGGGCCGAGGATGCGGCCGGACGGCGCGCCGGACAGGCCCTGCAAACGGCCATACGCCAGGCCTAGTTGCAGGCGCAGGCCGGGAGCCTTCCACGCGGTGCGGTCGTCTTCGGTCGGCAGGGAGAGCTTGAAGGGCAGCGCGTCATCGGCTTCGGCCGTGGTGGCCGCGACCGGCGCAAGCACCGGAACCGTGTCCTGGGCCGGGGCCGGAGCCGGTGCCGCCGCCGGAGCGGGAGCCGGGACCGGAGCCGGAGCCGGGACCGGAGCCGGATCCGGTGCCGCAGCCGGAGCCGGAGCCGGAGCCGGAGCCGGAGCCGCGGCCGGTGCCCGTGCAGCAAATGCCGGTGCCGACACGCAGGCAAGCGCGACGCACAGCGCAAGAACGCTTCGGTTCATGGCTTCACCGTCCCCGGCTTGGGGCACGGCCACCAGGACGGTGGGTGCGCGGTCTGATCCCACTGCGGCGCCTTGCAGTTCGCGTCGTTGCTGCAACCGCGCAGGATGAAGTGCGTCAGCCCTTTGCAGTCGGCGGGCGGCTGCGCGAGCACGAGCTCGAAGTTGTCCGGCGTGGTCGGGGCCGGCGTACCCGGTTTGGCCTTGGGCCTGGTGCTCTGGCACACCCAAGGCTGCTTCAAGTCTGGCGAAGGGTCCTTGCTGGTCGTCGTCGGCGGCTGCTGGTAGCGGGCGCTGCCCGCGCTGGAGGACGACGCGTTGGCGCCGCTGCCCGTGGCGCCGCCGCCACCGGTCGTGCACGCGACATCGCGCACGGTCTCGGTCGCTTGCAGCGCAATCTCGACGACGGCCTGCTCCAGCGTCTCGGTCGAGCAGTTGGTCTCGGCCGGCAGGCCGCCGGTCTTGAGGGCAAGGAGCACATCGGCAATCGAGAAGCCGCCCGCGCCCAGCACCGAGAAGCCGACGGGTGGCGGCGAGCAGCCCTGGCGCGGATAGAAGGCGGATTCCGCAAAGGTTCCTTCGCGAAACGCGATGCGCTTGTCCGGCAGGGTCATCGACAGGAAGCTGGCGCCGTAGACGTAATCGACTTTCTTGTCCGGGCCTTGCGGTCCCGTCGGCGGTCCGCCGCCACCGCCCTGCCCGCCCGGTCCCTGCTGCCGGTTCGGGCGATGCAGATCCAGCGTGCCGTTGCCGTCGCGGTCGTCGTACACCAGGATGCTGCCGTAGGCGATGCGCGCGTCGACCGTGCCGACCATGACCTCCGCCGTGGGCAGGTTGAGCAGGTCGATCGTCGCTGTGCCGTCCGCGCCCACCGCCGCGTTCGCGCCCACCAGCTGCGGCACGAAACCGGCCACGTCGCGGCAGCCCGCCGCCGCCACCGCCGTCGCCGACGGGTCGCCCGGCAGGGAGTTCAGCCAGCAGAACGTCTCGGCCACGTAGGTCTGGCCCCACACGAGCGCGACGCGCAGCCGCGGCGTTTCGGCCTCCGTGCCTTTGGGCCGCAGCGGTCCCAGGTCGCCCTTGACGACGACGTGCACCTGGCCCAGCGGCGTCAGCGTGTCCTGCAAGCCGATCAGCTTGTCGGTGCAAGACGTTGCCGCCAGCAGCGCCAGCCACAGCCAGGCATGCCTCAGGGTAGCCATGCGACCCCCAACGTGGCGACCCAGCCGGTCTGCAAGCTGCCGTCGATCCAGTGCGTGGACGGTCCGGCGGCGACCGCGATGCCCCACTCGTCCATGATGCGCAGCGTGACGGCGAGTTCGAGTTCCCCGCCGGGTGCGAGGCTCCAGGCCGTCGTCGACAGGCCGGTTCCGCTGGCGCTGAGGCGCGCCGCCTGGTGCCGATCGCGCGACTCGTGGATCGCCGTGCCGCCAGCCGCAACCTGCAGCGCAATCGTGCCGCGCCCGACGTGGCGTTGCAGGACGCCCATGCCGCGCAGGCGAACCTCGTTGTGCGTCACGGCCCACAGCAGGCTGTCTTCCTGCGCCCGCGACCACGAAGCGCGCGCGCCCCACGTCAGCGTCCCCGTTCCCGTCACGCCCGCGGAGATGCCCGCCGTCTGGCCGGTCCCCAGCGCTGCCGGCGTACCGAGCAGCAGCCCGGCGTCCACGGCCACCGGCCCTTGCCACAGCGACGTCGGGGACGCATCGGACGGCGGCGCCGCGGGTTCTGCCGCGGGCGGCTGGGCAGCCGGCTGCGCAAACGCCCGCGGCGCCAGCAGGATCGCCAGCAGGCTGAGCATCGGCAGTGCAATCGAGGACAAACGGGGCATCAGGCTCTCAAAGGGGGCGAGGAGGGCAGGCAGGCGGGCGAGTCCCGGTCAGCATAGGGATTTCTGGAGCTGGATCCACGCAATCCGTGTTGCGAAGTGTTTCCGAGGCACGTCAAGCGGCCAGTTCCTTGGCCATCAGCGGCAACGTGATGCATGCCTTGGTGCCACGAGCCGGTTCGCTCTCCAGCGTGACACGGCCACCGTGCGCCTCGGCAATCTGGCGCACGAGCGTGAGACCGAGCCCCAGCCCGCCGCTGGTGCGCGCCCGGCTGGGATCCGCGCGGAAGAAGGGCTCGAAGACCCGCGCGAGGTC
>CAIXAA010000738.1 GCA_903917305.1 uncultured Myxococcales bacterium
CGCAGGACCTGTGCAAGGACGGCACCTGCCAGCACCCGCAGGCCAATGACGGCACGGCGTGCGCCGACGACGGCCAGGCTTGCACGCTCGACCAGTGCAAGGTCGGCGTCTGCGTGCACACGCCGGCCGATGGCCTGCCCTGCACCGACGACGGCAAGCCGTGCACCGATGACGTGTGCAAGGCCGGCGCCTGCACGCACACCAACGGCAGCGGCGCGTGCGAGGACGGCAACCAGTGCACCGCCGGCGACACCTGCATGAACGGCACGTGCCTGCCCGGCCCGCAGAAGAGCTGCAACGACAACAACCCTTGCACGACGGACAGTTGCAACCCCAGCGTCGCCGGCGGCTGCGTGTATGCCAACAACGACTACGCCGCATGCAACGTCGCGGGCTCGTCGGACTGCCCGGTGGGCCAGTGCGCGGGCGGCTTCTGCTCCTCCAAGCCCAACATCACCTGCTCGACCGAGGTGCAGACCGACCTGTGCGGCAGCCAGCCCGTCGCCGGCACCTGCACCGCCAGCGGAAAGTGCGTGCCGACCAAGGCGGGCAACACCGCCTGCACCATCCCGTGCAACGGCATCTGCGTGAAATGCATGGGCATCCAGCTCTGCATCCCGATCGGCTAGCACAACGGCCGTTTCATTGGCGCCTGCGCCCTGCCGGGCTACACTGCCGGCATGCCCAGCGTCGCGCGCCACAGCTGCCATGAATCCAAGCGATCCCGCGCAGTAGTCTGCAGCGGCCGGACTTGCGCATGACCCGCCGACCGCCCGGTGCGGCGCCGCCGCGGCATCCCTTCTGGCGCGGCCTCACGTGGCTGGCGCGGGCGCTGTACCTGCTGCTGGTGCAAAGCCTTGTCGGCACGGTCGCTTTCGTGCTGTTCGTCTACTTCGCGGTGAACTCGCCGTCGGCAGCGGCGCTGGTCAGCGATGGCCTGTCGCGCGCCCTGCCCGGCACGATCGCGCTCTCGGCGCTGCGCTGGGGTCCGTCGCCGGGCCACCTGGCGCTGCGGCACGTGCGCATCCTGGAGCCGGGCGGTCGCCTCGTCATCGCCGCGGACAGCATCGATGCGCAGCTCGACTGGCTGCGCCTCGCCTACGCGCTGGCGAGCGGCGACGGTCCGCTCAAGCTCCACCTGCGCAAGGCCAAGATCCTGGGCGCCGACGTGCGCCTGGAGCAGGACCGCCTGGGCCACCTGCTGCTGCCGATGGCGTTCGCCGACCCGGATCAGCCGCCGGACGGCAAGATCGGGCGGCAGGTCTTCGTCGATGTCGACACGGTGCAAGGGCGCGACATCCGCTTCTTTCTCGACATGCCCGAGATCACGATCAAAGCCAGCGGCGGGCACCTGGATGGCAGCTTCCACCTCAAGGTCGGCGGCAAGGCGCGGCCGTGGATGGGCTGGTCGGCGCAGGACATCGGCGTGGCCGACGCGGAGGTGCGCATCAACGCCATGCGGCAATTGCCTGCGATTCCGCCGGCTACAGCGCACGTGGCCTTGGCCTACGGCAGCTTCGAGCGCGTCGACGTCACCGGCGCGGATCTCGTCCTCGGCCTCGCAGGTCCCTGGTTTGCCAAGACCTTGCCGGACACGGTACTGCGCGACGCCCGCATCGGCGTGCGCATCGCGCCGGAAGTGGAGGTGCACGGACAGTCCATCGATCTCGCCACTTCGTCGCGCTCGGCGTTCCTGGGTCCGCTGCTCGGCAAGACCTTCGGCGCGCGGGCGACGGTGCGCGGCCGCTTCGATCTGACGCCCCTGAACGGCTTTACCGCCGAGGGCGACGTGCGCGGCGATGGCAAGATCGCCGGCTTCGAGACGCAGGCGGTCGCCGGGCATGTGCGCCTGCAGGTCGGCGTGCCGGGCGCGGTGGCGGTGCAGATCGACGGCCGCGACCTGGACGTGCGCGCCTACGGTGGGCGCATCACCGCGCCGCGCATCGCCTATCGCATGATGCAGGACGACCAGAGCCACCACGTGCGCGGCCACTTCACCGTCGCGCGCGTGGAGCCGGGTGCCGCGCTGCGCAGCGAAGGCGTGCGCTTGAAGGGGCTGGTGCCCGAGGCGCTGCAAGGCGAGCTCTCCGGCGAGGTGGGCGCGGCCGTGCGCGTGCAACTGCCGACTTCGCCAACGGCTTCGGACGTCGAGGTCGACGTGGCGCTGGAGACCGACCTGTCGCTGCTGCGCTCCGGCCCGCTCACGCCGCTGGCGCAGGAGGTGCCGCGCCTGCACGTGCGCGGCGCGATGGTCTACGGCATGGGGCAAGACCGCGGACCGACGCTGGATTTGGACGACGTCCTGCTGCACACGGCGGAGCACGCCCACGATGCCCACATCGAGAAACACGAATGGTTGCGGGCCAGTGGCCACCTCGACCTGCGCCAGCGCGACACGCGGTTGCTGCTGGCGGCGAACGTGCCGCACCTGGAACATGTGCTGGAACCGCTTGGCATTCTCGGCGTGAAGGGCTCCCTGGTGCTCGAAGGCGGGCAGGTCGTGGGCAACATGGACGCGCCGCGCGCCTTGGGCGATCTGCGCCTGGACAACCTGGAGGTGCGCGGGCAACGCATCGACGCGGTGCGCGCCAGGCTGCGGCTGCAGCGTGGCGTGCTGGCCTTGGACCAGCTGACGGCGCGCAGCCCGCTGGGCGACCTGACGGCGGATGTCGCGGTCGATCTCTTCGGCGAGACGCTGGCCACGCCGCGCGCGCACCGGCTGTTGCACGTGCACAAGCTGAACCTGACGCACCTGGATCTGGGCGCCTTGGCCAGCAAGGCCGGCGTGCAGAACATCAGCGGCAGCGGCAGCATCGAGAACGGCAACATCGACGTCGACCTCGCCGCGCCGCTGTCGAGCCTGCAGGTCGAGGCGCAGATCGCGCTGCGCGGGCTGCAGGCCTACGGCTGGAGCTTCCCGGAGGTCGATGCGCACGTGGCCACGCATGGCCGGCGCATCAAGGTCTCCGAGATGACCGCGCGGCTGTCGACCGGCGATGTGCTGCACGCGAGCGGCGGATACGACCTGGGTGCGGGGCGCTACGAGGCGACGCTCGATGTGCCGAGCACGGACCTGGACGCGCTGCAGGTGGTGCGGTCGCGCGGGCTGCCGCTGCGCGGGTCCCTGGGCGGGCATCTGGAAATCGCGGGCGATCGCAAGGACTTCGCGCTCAAGTCGCTGCTCCACATCGGCGGGCTGGCGTGGGACAAGATCGAGGTCGGCGACGCGGAGCTGGCGCTGGACAAGCAAGCTGGCGCGCCGTGCGTGTTCACGAGC
>CAIXAA010000739.1 GCA_903917305.1 uncultured Myxococcales bacterium
GCCGAAGGCTATCCGGAGCTCACGGCAGACACGCACATGCGCCAGGTGTCCGAGGAGCTGACCTCCACCGAGAACCGCATCACCTTTGCGCGCCAGGGCTACAACGACGCCGTGACCGACTACAACACCACGCGCGACCGCTTCCCGGCCGTGGTGGTCGCCAACAATTTCGGCTTTCAGGGCGCAGAGTTGTATGAAGTGCAAGACGTCTCGGAGCGTGAAGCCCCGCGCGTTGCCTTTGGCTGACCATGAGCTTCTTTGACGAGCAAGAGCACGCCCGGCGCGCCACCGGCCGCCTGATGCTGCTGTTTGGTCTGGCGGTGGCCGCGCTCATCGCCGGGCTCTACGCCGCGGTGGTGCTGCTGCAGGCCGTGCCGTGGTCGCGGCACCGCTACCAGCCGGCGCCGCCTGTGCACATCACGTGGTGGCAGCCGGAGTTGCTGTTCTGGATCGCCATCATTTCCCTGGCCGCCATCGGTCTTGCCACCTGGAGCAAGATGCGCGCCCTCGATGCCGGCGGCGGCGGCATCGCGCTGAGCTTTGGCGCGCGCCAGATCCTTGGGCACACGACCGATGAGCGCGAACGCCGGTTGCTCAACATTGTCGAGGAGATGGCCATCGCGTCGGGCGTGCGCGTGCCGTTCGTGTTCGTCCTCGACAACGAGCGCGGCATCAACGCCTTCGCCGCCGGCTTCACGCCCGCGGACGCCGCCATCACCGTGACGCGCGGCAGCCTCACGCAGCTCGATCGCGACCAGCTCCAAGGCATCATCGGTCATGAATTCAGCCACATCCTGAACGGCGACATGGGCCTCAACGTCCGGCTCATCGGCCTGTTGTACGGCATCCTCTTCATCGGCCACACCGGCCTCGTCATCCTGCGCGCCAGCGCAACTCCAGGTCGCCGTGGAGGTTTTACGCCCGGCATCGTCGTCGGCCTGATCCTCGCCGCGCTCGGCTACCTGGGCGTGTTCTGCGGCCGCCTCATCCGCGCCGCCGTGTGCCGCCAGCGCGAGTTCCTGGCGGACGCCTCCGCGGTGCAATTCACCCGCAATCCCTATGGAATTGCCGGCGCCTTGCAGCAGATCGCCGACCATGACGCCGGCTCGCGCATCGATGCGCCGCACGCCGAGGAACTGGCGCACTTCTTCTTCGGCGAAGCGCTGGTCACCAACTGGTGGCGCTGGCTGTGGGCGACGCACCCGCCGGTGGCGACGCGCATTGCCCACATCCTCCCGAATTACCGCGGCAATCTCGAGGACCTGCAGGCCGAGGCGCCGCAGCCTGCGCACGATCCCGAACAGGCGCTGGTCTTCGCAGTGGACCCGCCGACGTCGTATTCGCCGACGCTGCACCCGCCGATGCGCCAGACGCCGCTGCCGGCGCAGGTGATGCAGACCGTGGCGGCGCCGACCGTGGCGCACCTCGCCGAAGGGCGCGCGCTGCTGGCGGCGATTCCACAGTCTTTGCGCGGCGTCATCGGGGATCCGCTGGGCGCGATGGCCGCCGTGCTGGCGCTGCTGCTGGACGACGACGTGCAGGTCCGCGCGCGCCAGCTGGGCAGCCTGCGCGCGAGCCCGGTGCCGGGGCTGGAGAGCGAATGCCTGCGCCTCGCGCCGCAGCTCGCCGCGCTCGACGTGCGCCTGCGCCTGCCGGTGGTGGAGCTGGCCGTGCCCGCGCTGCGGCACCTCAGCCAACCGCAACTGCGCAGTTTTGTGGCCTGCTTGCAGGAGCTTGCGCTGGCGGACGGCCAGCGCTCGGTGTTCGAGTACGCGCTGCAGCGGCTGCTGCTGCGGCGGCTGGTGGCGCCCGGCAAGCAGCGGCTGCGCCTGGCGCCCTACACGGACGATGCGCAGCTGGAGCGCGACGGCGTCGTGCTGCTCTCCGCGCTGGCGTGGGCCGGTTCGCCTGGGCCGCAAGAGGCGCAAGCGGCGTTTGCCGCCGGCGCGGAGCGGCTGCTGGCGCCGGACGCCGGTCTGGGCCTGATGCCGCCGGAAGACGCGGGGTTCCAAGCCCTCGACGCCGCGCTGGGTCGCCTGCCGGGCGCGCCGCTGCAGCTGCGGCTGCAGCTGGTGGATGCCTGTGCGCACGTGGTGCTGGCGGATGGCCAGGTGCTAGCGCAGGAAGCCGAGCTCCTGCGCAGCATGGCGGACGCGCTGGACTGCCCGATTCCGCCGTTCCTGCCCTAGCGAATTGCGCGCGCGCTACACGTACAGCGCTTCGATCTCTTCGGCGTACTTCTCGCGAATCACCTTGCGCTTGATCTTCATCGTCGGCGTCAACTCTCCGCCCTCAATGGTGAATTCGCCTGGGATGACCGTCCAGCGCTTGATGGTCTGCACCTGCGCCAGCTTGCTGTTCACGCCGTCGATCTGCTTCTGCAGCGCCTTCTTGAACACGTCGCACTTGGCCGCGCCATGCACGTCGGTCGCCGAACTGCCGAACTCCGCCGCCACCTGGGCCACCTTCTCCGGATCCAGCGTCAGCAGCGCGCCCAGGTACTTGCGCGCGTCGCCCACCACCACGGCCTGGCTGACGACCGGGATGCCCTTGAGCTCGCCCTCCAGCACCTGCGGCGCGATGTTCTCGCCGCCCGCCGTGATCAGCAGATCCTTTTTCCGATCCGTGATTTGCAGCAGCCCGCGCGCATCCAGCGTGCCGATGTCGCCGGAGTGCAGCCAGCCGTCCGCGTCGATGGTCTCCTGCGTCGCCGCCGGGTTCTTGAAGTAGCCCTTGAAGACGTGGCGGCCGCGCATGCAAATCTCGCCATCTTCCGCGATCTTGAGCTCCGTGCCCGGCAGCGCCCAGCCCGCCTTGCCGGTCTGGTACAGGTTCGGCGTCGAGATGGTCGCCGGACCCGTGCACTCGCTCATGCCGAAGACTTCGTACAGCGGCAGGCCGAGCGACAGGAAGAACTCCAGCGTATCCCGGGAGATCGGCGCAGCCGACGTGACGCGCATGCGGCAGCGATCGAGGCCCAGCTTCTCGCGCACCTTGCTGAACACCAGCTTGTTGGCCAGGCCGTACAGCATCGGCTTGGCGTTGCCGAACTGCTCCGCCGCGCCGCCCGCGAGGCCCTGCTTGCGCGCCCATGCCGAGATCTTCTTGGCCAGCGGCGGGTTCTGCGCGCCGGCCGCGGTGATCTTGGCCTGGATCTTCTCCCACACGCGTGGCACGCCGAGGAAGTAGTTCGGCCGCACTTCGCGCAGGTTGTCGCCAAGCGCCTCGATCGATTCGGCAAACCACACGCAGCCGCCAAACAGCATCGGGCCGTGCATCGACACGATCTGCTCGGCGACGTGCGACAGCGGCAGGTAGCTCAGGCACTGGTCGCCCGCGCGGATGTCCAGCGCCGGCAAGGCCGCCGTGCAGGTCCACGTCAGGTTGTCATGCGAAATCATGACGCCTTTCGGGTTGCCCGTCGTGCCGGAGGTGTAGATGAGCGTGCAGACGTCGTCCGGCTTCTGCGCCTCGATGCGCGCGTCCAGCTCCGCCTCCGGCACCTCGCAACCCATGGCGAGCAGCTGCTCCCAGGAGTAGACGTCCGGCTCCTTGGAGCTGCCCCACATCATCACGATCGCCTTCAAGGCCGGCAGTTCATGGCGAACTTGCAGGAACTTGGCGAGGTGCTCCGTGTTCTCGACCACCGCGATCGCGGCGTCGGAGTGGCTGGCGATGTACTGGCACTGCTCGGCGCTGCTGGTGGTGTAGATGCCGGCGGGCATGCCGCTGGCGAGGATGCCGCCGACGTCAGCCAGGAACCATTGCGGGCAGTTGTAGCCGATGATGGCGATGCCCTGGCCGGGCTGCAGGCCGAGCTTCATGAAGCCGCGCGCCGTCATGCGCGCCTGCTCGCGGTACTCCTTCCAGGTCGTCGTCTGCCACAGCCCGTCGCGCTTGACCTTCATGGCCGGCTGGTCGCCCCACGAACGCGCGGTGCGATCCAACACTTCGGAAACCTTGAACTTCTCGTCGGCCATCGTGTCCCCCTCGTTGATCTGGTGCGCCTGTTGCGCCGCGCGCATGCCTAGCACGCAAGCGGTCTTTCGCGCAACGCCTTTAGCAGCCAAGGTTGCGCGAATGTCATTGGAAAACGAGGTGGAAAGCCACCTGGGTGCCCTGCGCCGCAGCTGGCAGCGCAAAGCGCAATTGCACGATCTCGCCTTGCTGCTGCGCCACGAGCGCCGCGCCGACGCCGTCGACATCCGCGTGCTGAAAGGCGAAACCCTTGGGCGCAAAGAACGTGAGCTGGTACGTGAACGGCGCCAGCGCCGTGCCCACCGCGCCGACCAGCGTGCCCGTCAGCGTCTTCTTGGCGGCGTTCCAGGTCATCTTGCCCATGTCCGCCGCGCCCTGCGTGATGTGCCGGTTGGAGCCGAGCAGCTGCGGGTGCCCCTCCGGCTTGCGCAGCGCCAGCACCCGCGCGTCGTGCGGCGCCACCGTCACCGCGAACGTGCCGCTCTGCTGACCGAGGAACTGCTGGTTCCAGAAATCGAACGCCAGGCAGCCGTCCGGGCACGCGACCTGGAACGTGCGGGTCTGGCTGTCGGGCAGATCCGTGGGCGGTGTCGTCGTGTGGTCGCGGTTGCGGCCCCAATGGAACAGGCCGATGTTGTCCCAGGTGCCGGCCGGTGCCACGACATACTGGCGAAACTGCTCAGGATAATCGCGGATCATCACGTCCAGCGGCCGCGCGCCGTCCGGCCACGCGGGCAGCAGCGAGCGCACGATGGCGATCCACTCGGGATGACCTTGGAAATCCAGGAGCTTGTCGCCGATCTTGACGATGCTCGCCGACAGGCCGATCCACGACGCGAACGTGCGCGCCTCCGTCAGCGTCAGCGGGGCGATCTTCGGGTCCGGCCAGGAGCGAAAGAACAGCAAATCATCATGGTTGACCCAGATGCGGTTCTGGTAGAACCAGCGCCGCGCGCCGGTGCGCATCGTCGCCTTGAAGCCGCGGGTCGGCGTCAGCAGATCGTCGGGATCGACTTCCTCCCACGCCGGTCCGTTGTCGATCGTCAGGCGCATGGCGTCGAGCGTGCCGATGTTGGCGCCCATCACCCCGATGCCACAAAGGAAAACCTCGTCGCCCAGGCCGGCGCGCACCGCCTGCCAGCCTTGGCGCCACGCCTCCACGGTGGTCAGCGACGGGTCGTAGAGGTGCTTGCCGAGCAGCGCCCAGTAGGTGAAGTCGACCTTGGCCCACAGCCAGCCGTCCTGCTTGAGGCCGGAAAACAGGGACTTGACGTGATCGAGCACCGCCGGGTTCGACAGATCCAGCGTCTGCTTGTCCTTGCCCAGCCCGCCGATCGCGCCATCCTCGCGCGGCTGCAGCCAGTCCGGGTGGTCCTTGGCGGTCTGGCTCGCCGGGTCGACCAGGAAGGGCGCGATCCACAAGCCCGGCTTGAACCCCGCGTCGCTGATGGACTTCGCCATGGCCGCGCCGCCGGCCGGGAACTTGTCGCTGCGCCACTGCCAATCGCCGTCGTGGGGCTGCCAGCCGTCGTCGACCTGGAAGAAGTCGGTGCCGAAGTTGGCGAATTCGCGCTTGTAGAACGCCAGGTTGTCGGCGATCAGCTGGGCGTTGATGTCCTGGCCGTAGCCGCCGGAGCTGTCGCCGCCGCTCCACGAATTCCAGCCGCTGGGCACGAAGTGGCCCTTGCCGCGCTTGGGATAGGGCGTGATGTCATGGGCTTGTGCGACGGCGTCGGCGTAGTGCTCCAACGCCTCGATCGGATCGGCCGGCAGCGGCTCGAGGTAGAGCGTCTCCGACGTGAACGTCGCGCCGGGCGCCAGCGGCTTGCCGTGGAAGATCAGGGTGTTTTCAGCGGCATACAGGCCGAACGGCGCGCGCCCCGCGGCGTCCGGCTTGTCGCGCGCGGGATCGAAGCCGATGCCCAGCGTCGGGATGCTGTGGGCGAACGTCAGCCAGCCGGCCACCAGACCCTGCGGCATGTCCTGTGGATTCGCGATGATGTGGTTCCAGTTGGACACGGACTGGCCGCGGTACAGCGCCACCGGCTCCGCCGCGCCATTGGGCAGCACCAGCGCGTCGCCCAGCGCGTAGCGATCGGCGCCGACGTGCTCGAGCTGCGCCGACTGGTCGAGCACGCCAAAGCGGCCATTCTCCAAGATCCTGTATTGCAAGGGATCCTTTCCAAGCCACAGCGCGCCGCCCCGCGCCGCATCCACCAGCAGCGGCGTCAGGCGTTGCAGCGTCAGTGTGTCCTGGCTGCGGTTCGTGACGTCCAGGCGCACGGTGACGGCGCGCTGGTCCGCGGTGACCGCGAAGTGCAGGCGCATCTCCAAGCCTTGGGTCTTGCAAGTGAAACTGCTGGCGTCGTGCAGCGCGCAGTCCGGGCCGGAGCGCGCCGTATGCAGACCGGTCGCGTCGCTGAACAGCACCTCCGCCATGGCCTTGTCGACCACCAGCACCGCGCCGCGCCGCACATCGAAGGTGCCGTCCGCCGGGTAGAGCGCGAAGGACGCCCCGTGGTTTGGCGGCGCCGGCTGCGGATGCTCCGCCGCGCACGCCGTGCACAGCCCGAGCGCCAGGCACAGACTCCTGATCAGCGCACGATGTCGGCGAATCTTGGACATGTGCGACCTACCTCTGCGCCGCGTGCCGCGCCGGCATACCCTGGCATGCGTGACATAAACTGCGCAAGGCTTGCGCGGTTCCTGCCGGCGCTGTCACGGATCTGCTACATGGATGCAGCACGTCGCGAGGAGGAGGAACCCCATGGCCCGAATGACCCTCACGCTCGACGAACGCCTGCTGGCCCGCATCCGCGCCCGCGCGGAGGCCCAAGGCACCTCGCCGTCCGAGCTTGTCCACGCGTTCCTCAGCTCCTATGCGAGTTCGGACGTCATCCATGCTGTGGCGATGCACGCGATGCTGTCCGTCGCCGCGCCGAAGAAGCGCCCGGCGTGGCGCCAGGACACCGAGGAGCAGCCGCGGCTGCGCCTGATTTCCTGAGCTAATTCGGGTGGCAGCCGTCGCCGCCGCAGACGTCCTCGATCTCTCCGGTCCGCCAGAAGTGCACCATCTGCTCGTTGTGCCAGTCGAGCGAGCGGGCTTTGCCGTGCGGATCTCCGATGTTGTCGCTGGGCGGCTGGTTGCCCGGCGGCGCCCAGGGATTGCCGAAGTCGTACGACACGATGCCGGAGCCGACCAGCGGATAGCCCTGCTCGGTCACGCCGAACACCGGCCGGCCGTAGTTCTTCATCAGTGAGATCCCGATGTTGCTGCGCGCGGCGATCTCGCACGTGATCGGCGCCACCTGCCAGTCGCCCTTGGCGGGCGCGAGCAGCACGTCGTGCGCCTGGTTGCCCGGCAGCGGTTCCTGTTTGATATGGCGGTAGTAGCTCGCGGGATCCGTGCCGTCCCACAGCATCTGCAGCAGGCCGAGGATGATCGCGCGGTCGCGGCTGTCCGGGTAGCTGTTCATCAGCACCATCAGGAACGGCACGAAGTCCGCGGAACGCTGCAGCAAAAGCGAGTAGTTGTTGCCCGGCACGCCGAGGTGCCCGCGCGCCACGTCCTGCGTCAGCGCCATGTACGTCGCGCCGTAGATGCCGCCCTGCGAGATGCCCGAGTAGAACACCTCCCCCGGCGCCAACTGCAGATTGTACTTCTTGATTTCCGGCAGCTGCGTGAACGTGTGCTGCATCGCCCGCGACAGCAGCAGCGACTCGAGCATGCCCTGGTGCATGTGGTCGGACAGCGCCTCGAAGTTGCTGAGATCGAACAGCATCTGGAACAGGGTCGGCACGTCCGGCTCCGCCATGCCGGTCCAGTTGCAGGCGTAGTAGATGAGGTGGTGATCGCTCGCGATCTTGCTGATGAATCCGCCCTGCACCTGCCCGCCGGTGCCGTTCAGGCCGTGGCCGTACTGCACGAGGCCGTGCGGCGTGCCGTCCAGGGCGGTGCGCGGCACGCGGATCCAGAAAGGCACGTCGTTCCAGCCATTTTGCGCGGGCTTGCCATCGGCGCCGTAGTGGAAGCGGTAGCCGGTCTGTTCGCGCACCTGGAAAGGCTCCATGAAGTTGGGCACATGGAAGGTGCCGGTGATCGACAGCGCGATGTAGGGATCCTGCGCCGCCGTGAATTCCTCGACCTTGGCGACCGTCAGCGTCGGACCGTTCGGCAGCGCGGCGAAGGCCTGGTCGCGCATCGACAACATGCGGCCGTGCATCGCGTCGCCGCTCGCGGTCACGAAGTCCCACGCCAGCGTCAGGTCGCTGCCGGCGATGCCCTGCTGCGCCAGGATCGCGAAGATGTCGTCAAAGCGTGCCTGCCGCGCGGCCAGCGGCGTGCCGGCCGTGTCGCCCGCCAGGAACGCGGAGAAGGCCGGGCTACGCGGCAGCAGTTTTCCTGAGGTATCATGGAGGTGACGCAGGGCGACCACGTAGCGCGTCGCCTCCTTGAGCAGCACTGCCGGCCGGATGAACAGGGCGCGGTTGTGCGGATCGTCGAGCTCGGTCTGGTCCAGTTCGACGAAGTAGGGCACGCGCTCGGCGGTCGTGCCGGTCACCTGCAGCAGCACGATCTGGGCGTCCGGCGCCAGCGAGGCGGCGATCGTGGCTTCGCCCGGCAGCTGCGTCACGTCAATATCGCGAAAGTACACGACGATCGGCGTTGCGACGCTGTAACCGTCCATGCGGCTCCACGGCTGCGGCGTGATCGGCTTGCCCTCCATGTTCACCGGCAGCGAAGCGGCGCCGAAGTCGACGCGGTAGCCGGTCGCGCGGCTCTTGTCCGGCGTGAGGTAGAGGTTCGAAGGCCAAGGCAGGGCGCAGACTTCCGGCTGCAGCGGATCGCAGCTCGGCGTGCCGATCGGCGGCGTCGTCGTGTCCGTGCTCGAGACGTCGCCGGGCAGCGCGAGCGAGTCGTTGACCGCCGAAGTGGTCGTGGTCGTAGCGGAAGTGCTGCATGCCGCCAGCGCGCTGCACAGGGCGGCAGCGAGCAGGGCGCGGGGCAGGAACAGGGCGCAACGGACGAACATGACGGGCTCCTGCTGGCACGGCGCACGGGCCGCGGCGAGCGGCAGGATGGTGGCGAGGATGGGGCGCAATGACAACCCGCAGCGGCCTCGCGTCACAAAAAAGATTCGCAGCGCCGTCTGGAACTTGGCGCGGCAATGCCGTTGCCTGCATCGATCGTCGCGCATTGCTGCCCGCTGGCGGCAATGGTACGGTGCCTAGCAACCAGCCGGTCCACCATTCGCGCACGCCCTTGCTGACCATGCCGGTCCAGCGGAGCGCCGCAGCACGCGCCAGCGCGCAGCCCCCGCCACACGGCGATGGGCCGCAGCAGCGCCCCTACCCGGCTGTCGCGGAGGCATTTGCCATGGCACAGAAGCTGACGGTCCTGGTCACGGGCGCGACGGGTCATCAGGGTGGCGCGGTCTCGCGAATGCTGCTCAAGAAGGGCCATACGGTGCGGGTGTTTACGCGCAAGCCGGACAGCAAGGAGGCGCTCGAGCTGCAGCGCCTTGGCGCGGTCATCTACAACGGCGACATGGAAGACGGTCCGTCGCTCGAGCGCGCGGCGCGCGGCTGCGATTGCCTGTACGCGATGTCGACGCCCATGGAGCACGGCGCCAAGATCGAGGCGCAGCAGGGCATGAACGAGGCGGATGTCTGCAAGAAGCTTGGGATCCGCCACCTTGTGTACTCGTCCGTGGCCGGCGCCAACCAGAAGACCGGCATTCCGTTCTTCGACAGCAAGCTCAAGGTCGAGCGGCACATCCAGGACATCGGCGTGCCGTACACCATCGTCGCGCCGGCGTTCTTCTGCGAGAACCTGCTGTCGCCGGACTCGATGAGCCAGCTCAAGAAGGGCCACCTCACGCTGCCGCAGGCGCCGGGGCGCAAGCTGCAGATGGTCTCGCTGGCGGATCTGGGCGCGTTCGACGTGTACGTGATGGAGCACCGCGACCGCTTCCTCAGCGAGCGCGTCGACATCGCGTCGTTCGAGCTGACCGGCGTGCAGATGGCGGAGTCGCTGACCAAGGTGCTCGGGCGCCGCATCGACTTCGTCGAACAGCCGATCGCCAGCGTGCGCGCCTACAGCGCCGACCTGGGCAAGATGTACGAGTGGCTGAACACGACGAACTACCGCATCGATGTCACCGGGTTGCATCGCGACTACCCGGAGGTGGCGTGGACGCCGAGCTTCGAGCAGTGGGCGCGGCTGCAGGACTTCTCGCAGTTGCGCGCGACGCTGGAAGCCGGCCGGGCGTAGCCGCTTCGGGGTCGACAATGCCGCGCGAACGTGCGATCTCCTGGACTTGACCACTCCAGGAGTTCGCATGACCCCGCGCGACTTTGAGCCCGCGCCGCCGACCGCCACCTCGCGCCTGCTGCCGATCTACGCGCACGAGGCGGAGCTGCTCGGCGCGCTGCGCAACCATCAGGTCGTCGTCGTGCAGGGCCCGACCGGCTGCGGCAAGACGACGCAGATTCCGCAAATGCTGTTGCGTTCCGGCCTGTTCGACGGCGTCATCGGCGTCACGCAGCCGCGCCGCATCGCCGCGGTCAGCGTCTCCTGGCGCATCGCGGAGGAGCAGGACGTCCAGATCGGCGCGGAAGTCGGCTACACCATTCGCTTCGATGACCGCACCAGCAGCCAGAGCCGCGTCGTCATCATGACCGACGGCATCCTGCTCCAGGAAGTGCGCAAGGACCCGGACTTGTCGCGCTACGGCGTGATCCTCATCGACGAGGCGCACGAGCGCAGCCTCAACATCGACTTCTGCCTCGGGCTCTTGCACGGCATCCTGGCGCGCCGGCCGGAGCTGCGCGTGCTCATCAGCTCCGCGACGCTGCAGCCGGAGCGCTTTGTCGAGTTCTTCCGCGACCGCGTCGGCGAAGTGCCGGTCGTGCAGATCCAGGCCGAGCCGCACCCGGTGGAGATCGTCTGGCGCCCGCTGATCGGCCAGGATCCCGATGAGTTGGCCGATGCGGTCGCGCGCGAAGTGGCCGCGATCCACCGCGCCGGGCATCCTGGGCACGTGCTGGTGTTCCTGTCCGGCGAGGACGCGATCCGCCGCGCCGGGACGGCCATCGGCAACCAGCATTTGGGCAGGGAGCTCGTGGTGTTGCCGCTCTACGGCGCCCTGACCCGCGAAGACCAGGAGCGCGTCTTCGAGCCCTTCGCC
>CAIXAA010000740.1 GCA_903917305.1 uncultured Myxococcales bacterium
CGAACCAGAACCCGCAGATCGAGGGCGACGCGCAAAAGCGCCTGTTTTCCGGCGAATGGACGGCGGCACCCAAGTACTTCCGCACGCGGCCGCTCGATGGCGGAGGCCGGCTGCCGATCGAGGCGGGGTCGCTGCACGGCCTGCGGCCCGGCGCGGAACTGGATGTGTTTTCTGCGCAATCTCCGGACGGTCCGCCGCTGGCGCGCGTCCGGCTGCAAAGCGTGGAGCTGGGGCTGGCGCTGGGCGTGTCGGAGACGCAGCTGGATCCCAAGAAGTTTGCCGCGGGCGCGCAGGCGGTTGAGGTCCTGAGCCAGCACGCGACGCCCGGGCTGCGCGTGCAGCTGGGCACGCAGGCCGGGTTGCTGGAGAAGTCCCTGTCGCGCCTCAACTTCGTGCAGATCGCCGCACCGACGCAGCCGTGGGACCTGCGCGTCGTGCAGGCGGGTGACGCGCTGCACCTGGAGGCAGCCGATGGCCGCACGGTGCCGGTTCCGCGCGGCAACGGCCGGCCGATGGATGCGCAAGTGCTTGTCGCGGATGCGGATGTTGCGCAGCGCCTGACCCAGGCGCTCGAGGCGCACTACCGCCAGGCGCGGCTGGCGGAGCTGCAGAACACCGACGCGGCGAGCCTGCTCGACGTGGAGCTGACGGTGACGCAGGTGGAGGCCGTGCTGGACACGCTGCCGGACGGGCGCAAGCAGCCGCGCATCATCAAGACCTTGAAAACGCTGGGTAAGGCTGGCAATGACGGCGTGCGGGCCGGCGACATCCTGCAGGCGCACATCGCCAACAACAGCTACAAGCCGTGCTTTTTCACGGTGTTGGAGTTGTCGAGCGACGGCGGGATCAGCGTGCTCTACCCGTTCCCGTCGCAGGCCGGCGGCGAGAACCGTCTGGAAGCAGGGCAGAAACGCAGCATCGGCACGCCGTTTCGCATGACGCCGCCGGGCGGCACGCAGGTGTGGAAGGTGGTGGCGACGGAGGACGACATCGATCTGCGGCCGCTGGCGTTCCAGGTGCGCGGCGCGGCGCGCGGTGCGGGGTCGGCGCTGCAGCGCATCGTCGGCGAAGCGCTGACGGGGCGGCGCAGCGAGCCGTTCGGGTACGCGCCGCGCAAGCTCTGGGGCACCGACGCCGCGCGCTTCGAGATTCGCGAGTAACGAAGGTGTGTGTGCGATCCGTTTCCGAGGAACAATCGCTTGAAGGCCGCGGCGCCCCAGCGTAGCCTGCGCAGCGGCGCGTTTTGCGTGCAGTCTCCCCGCTCTCACCCTCAGGGGCTCCCGTGGCAAGGCCCGCCTGCTCGCACCGGAATCTTGCCGTCCTGGCGGCAGCGTGCCTGGTCGCGCTGGCCGCGTGCGCGAGCCCGGCAGCGTCGCCGACCAAGACGGGCAATGACGCCGCGACAGTCGCGGACGCCAGCGGGCTCGATGCCGGCACCGATGTGCTGGTCGGACCCGACGCTGATGCGCTGGACGCCGCCTCGATCGATGCCGCCGATGGCGAGATTGCCCAGCCAGATGTCACGCAAGTCGATGTGCTGCAAGCAGATGTTGAGCCATCCGACCTCGCCCAGCCCGATGGGACCGGACCCGATGCCAACGCGCCGGACGCCACGGCGCCGGATGCTGCGGCTCCCGACGTTGCCTCGGCAGATGCGCCGGACGCGGTGGCCGTCGACGCGGCAGTGGCCGACGCGACCGTGGCCGATGCCCTCGCCGATGCCGCCGTGACGCCCGACGTGGCGGTCGCCGATGCGACCGCGCCGGCCGATGGGGCTGCCGCCGATGGCGCGGCGGACGCGGGTGCGCCCGACGCCGGTCCATCGCCGCTGCCCTGGTACGCCAAGCTTTCCGCTGCAACGGCGGGTGGTTCTGCGCAGAGTGCCAGCTACAAGCTCTCGTTCGTGCTGGCTCCGGGCGCTGTCGCGTCTGTCCAGGGCAAGTCCGCAGGCTTCAAGCTCCAAGGTGGCGTCTTCGCTGCTGGTGGAGGTGCTCCGTGATCCGCCGTCTTTTCATTGGGATCGCCTTGGCGATCACCCTGGCCGCCAGCAGCGCCGCGTGGGCCGTGCCTGCGACGCTGACGCATGTCGGCCGCCTGCTCGATGCGCAGGACCAGCCGGTCGCGGGACCGATCACGCTGACGTTTTCGTTGTACGCGCAACAGGATGCGCTGGTGCCGCTGTGGGTCGAGAGCCACGACGTGACGCCGAACGCCGGCTGGTTCTCGGTCGCGCTCGGCTCGAACAAGGCGCTGACCGGCGTGCTGGACGGCAGCGAGCGTTGGCTGGGCATCCAGGTCGGCGCCGATGCGGAGATGACGCCGCGCACGGCGCTGGGCAGCGTGGCGTATGCGCTGCTGGCGGGCGACGTGGTGGGGGACATCCATCCGAAGTCGGTGAGCATCGGTGGTCTGCAGGTCATTGACGCAAATGGCAATTGGGTCGGACCTTTGGCGGGTCTGCAGGGCTTGCCGGGCGTGCCGGGGCCGCTGGGACCCAAGGGCGATCCAGGGCAGAAGGGCGACGCGGGCGACACCGGTGCGCCGGGCGTGCCGGGACCGGTCGGTGCGAAGGGCCCGGCGGGCGCCGACGGCACGAATGTCACCGGCGAATCGCTCGGCAAGGGCAGCGCGGACTGCGCGGGCGGTGGCGTGAAGCTCACCAGCGCGACAGGAACCTACGTCGTGTGCAACGGCGCCGATGGGGCACCCGGCCCGGCGGGCGCGCCAGGCACGTCGGTCACCGCGCTCTCCGAAGCGCCGTCGGCCTGGTGCCCCAATGGCGGCATCAAGATCCACTCGGCTGCCGGCGACGTGCACCTGTGCAACGGCGCGGCTGGACCGCAGGGCGGCGTCGGCCCGGCCGGCCCCAAGGGCGACGTCGGCCCCCAAGGCGACGCCGGACCTGCTGGCTTGTCGGTCGTCGGCGAGTCGCTGGCGGTCAACAACCCCATGTGCCCCACGGGCGGCATGCGGTATGTCATTGGCGTGCAAGAGAACTACGTGTGCAACGGCGCTGCTGGACCCGTGGGAGCCAAGGGCGCGACCGGTCCGGCCGGCACGCCGGTCACGGGCGTCACGCTCTCGCCGGACCCCTTGGTCTGCGCGACGGGCGGCGTCAAGCTGACGGCGGCCAACGGGACCTACACCGTGTGCAACGGCGCCATTGGCGCGACGGGAGCCCAGGGTCCCAAGGGCGATCAAGGCGCGGTCGGTGCGCCGGGAGCCACGGGTGACCAAGGTGCCCAAGGGTTGAAGGGCGATACCGGCGAGACCGGCGTTCAAGGTCCGGCCGGCTCTCAAGGCCCGATTGGGTCTCAAGGTCCGATCGGTCCTCCAGGGCCCAAGGGCGACACGGGCGCGCAGGGCCTGCCCGGTGCGACCGGCGTGAAGGGCGATCCCGGCGCGACCGGCGCGACGGGGCCGACGGGACCGCAAGGCCCCAAGGGCGACACGGGCGCGACGGGACCGCAGGGCGACCAAGGCTTGAAGGGCGACACCGGCCCCACCGGCTTGCAGGGCCCGACGGGCTTGAAGGGCGATCCGGGCTTGACTGGCCTCACCGGCCCCAAGGGCGACACGGGCGCCACCGGTGCCCAGGGCATCCAGGGCTTGAAGGGCGACACGGGTGCCACGGGTCCCAAGGGCGACACCGGCGCCACCGGCCCCGCCGGCCCGGGCTCCGGCATCACGAGCCTGACGGCCGGCATCGGCTTGTCCGGCAACGCCACCGTCGGCGACGTGACGCTCAACCTCGCCATTCCCGACGGCTTTCTCACCAACGCCATGCTGGTGAACAAGGGCATCACGCTCAACGCGGGCACTGGCCTGATCGGCGGCGGCGCCATCAACCTGGGTGCGACGACCTCGCTGAGCCTGGCCAATAGCGGTGTGAATGCAAACACGTACTCGCGGCCGACGATCACGGTGAACTCGCAGGGGCAGATCACCAGCGCCAGCAACGGACAACCGATCGCCTTGACCGCCGATGTCAGCGGCGTGCTGCCCGTCGCCAACGGCGGCACCGGCGGCACGTTGCCGATCGCCAACGGCGGCACGGGCGCGATCACGGCGGCGGCGGCGCGCAGCAATCTCGGCGCGGCGGCCAGCGGCGTCAACCTCGACATCACCAGCTTGACGGGCATCAAGGCACAAAATGCAATCCAAATCTGGCCTTTTGGCGCTGCTGCCGGCAACACGGGCGAAGTGCGCTTCCTCGAACTGGCCGCCAACGGCACGAACTACATCGCGTTCAAGGCGGCCGACGTGCTGGCGGCGAACCTGACCTTTGTCTGGCCGAGCGCCGACGGCAGCGCGGGCCAGGTCTTGAAGACCGATGGCGCCGGCAACCTCGGCTGGGGCTCGGCCGGCATGACCTGGACGACGGTCAGCGGTGCCAGCCAGCTGGCGGTGGGCAACGCGGGCTACATCGCGGCGAACGACTCGGCGCAGGTCGTGATCACGCTGCCGGCCGCTCCCGCCGTCGGCGACATCGTGCGCGTCGCCGGGGCCGGACGCGGCGGCTGGAAGATCGCGCAGAACGCCAACCAGTTCGTGCAAGCGCAGTCCATTTCCGGCGTGCCGGGAGGCGCTTGGGTGCCCGTCGACAGCACCCGCAACTGGTACGGCATCGGCGTCTCCAATGACGCGACCAAGATGGTCGCCATCGCCAACGGCGGACAGATCTACACCTCCGCCGACAGCGGCTCGACCTGGACGGCACGCGCCTCCGCCCTCAACTGGAGCTCGGTCGCCTCCAGCAGCGACGGCACCAAGCTCGTCGCCACCGTGTACGGCGGCAAGGCCTGGACGTCCACCGACTCCGGCGTGACCTGGACCTCGCACGGCGTCAACCAGAACTGGTACGCGGTCGCCTCCTCCTCGGACGGCAGCAAGCTGGTCGGCGTCGCCCAGACGCAGCAGATCTTCACCTCCACCGACTCCGGCGCGACCTGGACCGCCCGCGACAGTGCGCGCAACTGGTACGCCGTGGCATCGTCGTCGGACGGCACCAAGCTCGTGGCCGGGGTCTTTGGCGGCAATGTCTACACGTCCACGGATTCCGGCCTCACCTGGACCGCGCGCGACAGCGTCCGCAATTGGCAGAGCCTCACCTCTTCCGCCGACGGCACCAAGCTCGCCGCCACCGTCAACGGCGGGCAGGTCTACACGTCGACCGACTCCGGCTTGACCTGGACAGCGCGCGCCAGCGTGCAGGCGTGGCTGGGCATCGGCAGCTCCGCGGACGGCGCCCGCATCTTGGCCATGGCCAATGGCATCATCGCGACGTCGATGGACGCCGGCGTGACCTGGACCACCCTGACCGGAACCGGCGTGCAGGCCCAGGACGTCGCGGTGTCGGGCGACGGCAACACGATGGTCGCGCCGATCTTTGGCGGCCAGATCTACCTCTCGACGCCCAGCACCACGCAGGGCATCACCGGCGGCCTCGCCGGCAAGCGCGGCGCGACGATCGAGCTGATCTACACCGGCGGCAGCACCTTCCTGCCCCTCAGCTATGCGGGCACGATCACGCCCTTCTGAGCACCATGATCCACCTTCGCCGCGCCGGGCTCCTGCCCTTGTTCCTGCTCTCTGCTTGTGCTTTCGGCAATCTGCGCCAGTCGCAGGTGGAGCCGCTGGGCGCCTGGCGGGAGGTTCGTGCCGCCCAGGTGACGACGTCCGGCACGGCTTCGCCCGAGACGCTGGCGCAGCTCCAGCAAGGCTCGCAAGACACGTTTCCCGCCGCGCTGCACCTCGCGGAGGCCGTCACGGGCGACGTTGCCTTCCGCCTGGATCTGCACGTGGAAAAGGCCGTCGCGCCCCAAGGCGATCTCCAAGGGTTCAAGCAACATGCGGGAGCGCGCCTGAGCAACGCCCTGGGTTTTGGCGGCGCCAATGCCGCGGCCGCGGGACGCTTGGAGGTCGCCGGCCTGCTCTACGCCCCCGACCGTGCCGAGCCCGTCGGCCGCGCGCTGTGGGTCGGCATCGGCGACCCCGACGTCCTCGCCGCGGACGCCGGCAGCTCGCTGGGCCGCGCCCTGGCCAAGGACGCCAGCCGCCAGCGCAGCAACTGGATCCCGCGCCGCGCCGCGGACGAGCGCCTGTTCCTGACCCCGACGCCGCTGACCGTGCCCAAAGGCCGCGTGTCCTTCTCGGACGACGAATTGCTGTTGTTTCGCGTAGCGATGGGCCTGTCGGAGCACCTCCAGCTCGACTCCTTCTTCGGCGGCCTGCCGGTCCCCGCGATCGGCGGCGCCGTCCTGCCCCTGCCCGGCGGCATCGTCGCAGCCGGCGGCGGCGGCGGCGCGGTGTTCGGCGTCTACGACCTCGGCCTCAAGTGGCGCTTCCTGGACGAGACCCCCACGCTCCCCGCGATCGCCGTCTCCTACGACGTCATCAACCTGTTCCTCATCGGCTTGGGCGGCGCCGGCGGCGTCGGCCTGGGCGGCAGCGGTGCGGGCGGCGGCGGGTTTGTCGGCGTCGGCGGCGCGCACATCCAGTTCAACCTCTTCATGGCCACGATCGGCAAGCACATCGGCAACACGCATGTGGTCTCCGGCGGCGGCATCCTGGACAACCACCACAGGATGGGGCAATCCGCAAGCTTTGTCGCCGCTTGCGGCGG
This sequence comes from uncultured Myxococcales bacterium, assembly GCA_903917305.1. Classification (GTDB taxonomy): domain Bacteria; phylum Myxococcota_A; class UBA9042; order UBA9042; family UBA9042; genus CAIXAA01. The sequence continues at coordinate 6,626 of CAIXAA010000740.1, forward strand.
CGTCGCCACCGACGGCAACGGCGCCGCGGCCGGCGTGACGAAGTGCTCCGGCAGCACGCCCATCGACCGCCTGCCCACCACCGCCGCCGGCTTCCTGTCCGTCGAGCAGGTGCTGGGCCCGCACAGCTCGCTCGGCATGGAGGCCTTTCCGCGTTATCCGCTGCAAGATTCGCTGGTCACGACCGGGGCGCGCTGGCTGTTCGGCGGCGACAAGCCGATCGGCCCGCTGGCCTGGGATCGCCTGCGCCTGCGCCTCGACTTCGCGCTCGCCTGGTTCTACATGCCCGCCAATGCGCAAGCGAATCGGCCACATGCCGGCGTTGGCTACGTCCCCTGGCTCGGCTTGGGCGTTCACGTCATGTAGGCCAGCTATCGCGCCAACCCGTCAAGAACCTTCTGCTTTTCCCGCTGGTACTCGTCCGGCGCGAGCGCCCCGCGCTCCAGTTGGCTCTTGAGCGCCCGCAGCCGCACCTCGGGCGTCTGCGCCGTCGCCGCCCCGCGCGCCCGGAGCCGGCTCGCCTCCGCGCGGATGTCGACCAGGTCCATCTTCAGCTCCGCATTGCCATACCAGTGCGTATACGCGGGGTTCTGGTGGTAGGCACCCTTGACCGTCTTGGCCAGATCGTACTTCTTCATCTTGAAGAACAGCCGCTCGATGTGCGACGTGTCCTCGTAGAGCATCTGGCTGTCGGTCACCAGCTCGTGCCCGCGCTGCGGGTGCGGCGGCCGCGCCGCGGGCATCGGATCCAGCAGGCCGTGATCCGCCAGATCCCACACGATCTTCTCGGCTTCTTTCACCAGCGCCAGCGATTCCGCACGGATCGCGTCGCCGCGCGCCAGCTCGCGCTGGGCAAACGCCGGCGCGTGGCACTGCGCGCACACCGCCAGCATCGCCGCGCGCCGCGCCTTGGCCTCCTTGTCCGGCAGCGGCTCGTTGCCGGAAGTCGTCGTGATCCCAGTCGAAACATTGTGGCTGCCGGCCCCGAGATGGCAGCGCTGGCACCCCGGCCCGGTCTGCGCCCCGACGCTGGCGTGCAGCGTGCCGTGCTGCGACGTCTGCCACATCTCCCACTGCGGATGATCGGGCCCCATGTGGCACTTGGCACACACATTCGGGTCGCGCACGATCGCCAAGGAAGTGTTGTGGTTGCTGTGGCACGACGCGCACGACGTCTCGACACGGTGGCAGGCGTTGCAGCCGCTCTCGGCCATGCTGCTGGATTGCTTCAAGAACCGCGCGCACTGCAAGCCGCCCTTGGGCGCCGTGCTGCCGGCCTCGTGGCAGAAGCGGCATTCGACCGGACTGCGGCCCTCCAAGGCGCGCGTGCAGCCCCAGCCGCTGTGTAGGCCCATGCCGTGGCGGCTGGATTCATGCGTTTTCAAGGCCTTGGCGTGGCATTCGCCGCACACCTTGGGCTCGACGCGCCCCAGGTCCTGGTCGATGCGCGCATGGTCCTTGCCGTGGCAGTCGGCGCAGCCGATGCCGCCCTTGCCGTGGGCGCTGGCTTGCCATTGCGCAACGGCCGCAGGGGTTTTGTCCCTGTGGCACGTCACGCAGTCCGCGGTCGCCAGCGCCGTCGCCGCCGCCATGCTCAGCGCAGCGGCCAAGGCCAAGCCGGCGAGCGCCTTCATGGCTGCAGCACCTTGGCTTTCTGAGCAGCGTAGTCGTCCGGCGTAATCAGTCCTTGATCCCGTAACTTGCGCAGTTCCAGCAGCCGACCGGCCTGCGCCTGCGCCGGCAAGGCGGCCGCGACCTGGGGCGCCGGCTGCTGCAGCGTCGCACCGGGATTGGCGACGGGCGTGCGCCGGCCGCTCCACGGATCCACGCGTTGGCAAGTCGCTTCGCAGACAACGATTTCTTCGCCATCCGCCGCGAAGGTCGAGGTGCCCGGCGCCAGACCGATCTGCGCCACCGCCTTCTCCGCGCCCGTCGCCAGGTGCCGCAGCACGATCTCCTGGTACGGCGGCACATCCGGCGGCGACACGAGGCGGCTGTAGACCACCTCGTCCTCCAGCGGCGCCAGCGCAAGTTGCTGACCACGCACGAGATCCGTGCCGATGTGGTGGGCCACGGCCGGCATCAGCGTCGTCTCGGAGGCGACCGTCAGGACCGGCTCCGCGTCGGCCGGCCAGCGGTGCAGCAGCGTGCGCAAGTGGCCGCCAAAGCTGAACTTCTGCACTTCGGTCCCCGCAGCGAGGATGCCCGCGGCGCGCCCCCACGCCAGGCCGCGCACCGCGCCCGCGACCGTCGCCTCGCGCACGACTTTTCCTTCCAGGTTCAAGACCTTGAGCGTGCTGCCGGTCGCGTTCGGAAAGGCCGCGACCAGTTGCAGGCCATCGGGCGACCAGCACACGCCCGAGGGCGAAGGCTGGGCCAGCACCTGCTCCTTGCCGGTCGCGGCGTCGCGGATGCGCAACCCCTTGCCGGCAAAGGCGATCCGCTGACCTGGCGCGTCCCAGGCGAACGCAGCGCCGGGATCGGCGGGCGTTGGGCCAGCAGGTTCTGTCGTTATTTCAGGTGCATGGGTGCACGCGGCAAGGCACAGCGCGGCGAGCCAGGAGCGGTTCATGGGCCCTCCAGTCGGCTGCGCCGGGCGCTGCCGGGGGCCAAGAGCGTAGGCCTGCGCCGGTCAGGGCGTCAAATGCCCCGCTTGTCCCGCCGGATCGGTCGCCGGCGCGTGCCGCCAGCGCCGGTGCCAGCCGCGCGTGCGCTTCCACAGGTCCAGGTACCCGGCGAAATGCTTGTCATACAAGGCTTTGTGCTGCAGATTCGGCTCGAACACGCGATCGAACCGCGTCAGACCGGGGATGTCGGCGAACGTGATGTCGCCCAGCGCCACCGCCGCCAGGAACGCCGCGCCGCGCGCATTGGCCTGGCGCGGCTGCTCGACGCGGCGCACGGTGCGGCCCAGCACGTCGGCGTAGATCTGGCACCAGATGTCCGACTGCGCGCCGCCGCCAATGATGTTGATGGGTTCCAGCCGCCGCCCCGCGAACTTCTCGGTGTGCAGCAGCAGCCAGCGCGCGTTGAGCGCCACGCCCTCGTAGATCGCGCGCAGCATGTCGTCCAGCGTCGTGCCGACCGCGAGGTTGTGGAACCCGGCGCGCAGCGATTCGTCGTCGACCGGCGTCTTCTCGCCGTTCAGCCAGGGCGCGAACAGCACGCCGCGCGCCCCCGCCGGCACCTTGGCAATCGCGGCGTCGATGCGGGCGTGCAGGTCCGGCGGCGGTGGCTCCGGCCGCAATTCTGACTGTGGATACAGCAAGGTGCGGATCGCGAACTCCAGGCAGCCGCCCGCCATGTCCTGCTCGTTGGCGGCGAAGTAGCGGCCGGGAATCGCCGACGGCAGCGACGCGATCGCGTGCAGCGCGTCGGTCTTGCGGAACGGCACGTGGCACAAAATCCAAGTGGACGTGCCGACATACAGGTGCGCTTCGAAGTCCCGCACCGCGCCCGAGCCAATGCACGCCGACTGCAGGTCCGGCGAGCCCACCACCACCGGCAGCGCGCGCGCCACGCCCAGCGCATCGGCGACGTCGTCCAGCAGCGGCCCAAGGATGTCGGTGGACCTGAGCAGTTCCGGCAGCTTGGCGCGGTCGACCCCCAGGCGCTGCAGCAGGCCGTCATCCCAGCGCACGTGGTCGATGTCGCGCGTGTCCGTCGCCCAGAACAGCGTGGTGGAGTCGAAGGAGGCCGCGCAGCGCCCCGTCAGGCGCAGGTTGAGCCAGTCCTTGCTCTCCAGGAAGAAGTCGGCTTCGCGGTAGACGTCTGGAACATCATGTTTCCAGTAAAGAACATGGGCGATGTCGTCTTTTCCCGACAAGGTCGGCGCGCCACCCGTGCGCGGCACCCAGCGCGCCAGGTTCGGCAGGCTGTAGCCTTGGAAATTCACCAGGCCGCGCATGGCCTTCTGCACGTGCGGCGCGCCGCGGGCGTCCATCCAGGTCAGGCAAGGCGCCACCGGCTGGCCGCTGGCCTTGGTGGCCACCGTCGAGGAGAACGTGCTGGAACAGGCGACCGCGACAATGGATTCCACGGGCACGAGGCCGCGGGCGATGAGGCGGCGCGAAGAGGCCAGCAGGGCGCGCCACCAGTCTTGCGGATCCTGCTCGACGCCGCCGCCGGGGAGGTAGTGGGTCGGGCAAGGCTCGAACTCCCCGCCGGCGATCGCGCCGCGCGTGGAGACCAGGGCGGTCTTGCAGCCCGAGGTGCCGTGGTCGATGGCGAGGACGTAGCGGTCGGACATCGCGCCTCGTTGGGAACTTCAGCCGGAACCGGAGCCGGAACCGGAACCGGAACCGGAGCCGGAACCGGAGCCCGAGCCGGAACCGGAACCGGAACCGGAGCCGGAACCGGAGCCGGAACCGGAACCGGAACCGGACCTAGATCGGCAGGTCCACCTTCTCCACGTTGCCATGTTCGTCGATCTTCTCGATGAGGAAGCCATCGAACGAACCGCCGGTCTTCATCGTCGCCAGCACCGGGGCGGCCACTTCCAGGAAGTCCATGGGATCACAAGCTGCTTCCGGCGGCAGCACGCCCGGACCCTTGACCTTGCCTTGCGCCATCAGGATCGCGCCGAGCGCCGCGGGGATGCCCGTGCCCTCGCCGAGCGCCGCTGACATGGAAGCCATCGAAAACACATAACTGCGTGGCAGCCCGTGGCGCTTGCCGGACACGACGACCTTGGTGCAGCCGCGCTGCGCGCCGTAGTCCTGGGATTTCAAGATCTCGTCGCGCTGCTTGAGCAGCCAGGCGATCGCGAACTCCCTGGGCACAACCGTTTGTCCGGCGACGGTCAGCGGCTCCTGCGAGGTCAGGCCCAGGCGCGCCACTTCGGTCGTCAGGTGGAAGTAGGCATCCGGCAGCACCGTGCCGCGGTTGGTCACGCGCTGCACCTTCATGTGCTGCGGCATCGTGATCTGCTCCGGGTGCGGGTACGGGTAGACCGGAATGTCCTTGCCGATCAGGTGGAAATCGGTCCTGGTGCGCAGCGCGATGCCGTCCTCGCCAAAGAAGCGCACGTATTTCAGGGCGCCGTCCAGGAACATCGGGATGTCCATGCCCATGCCGTGCAACCGGTGCGCGACGACGCCTTCGCCCTCGAACGCCTCGCCGCCGTGGGCGTGGTAGATGTCGACCGCGTCGGTCTCGTCCAGGAACTGATCGGCGATGAAGCGGCCCAGGACGTTGGTCACGCCGGGCGAATTGCCCATGCCGATCAGCGCGCTGATGCCGGCGGCCTTCACGGCGGCGTCCATCGACAGCAGATCCAGCGTGGCATCGACGTCGTCGTTGACGTCGACATAGTCCACGCCGGCGTCGATGGCGCCCTGCAGGCAGGGGCGCGCGAAGCGGTAGAACGGTCCGGTGCAATTGACGACGACCTTGGCGCCGCGCACGGCCGCCGCCACCGCGGCGACATCGCCGGCGTCGACGCGCAAGGCGCTGACCTTCGGGCCCATTTCGGCAGCAAGGCCTTGGGCGCGCGGCAGGTCGATGTCGGCGATGATGACGCGGTCAAAAGCGTCGTGGTTGGCCAGGGTCTTGGCGGTGACGCGGCCTACGGCGCCGCAGCCGCCGAGCACGATGACAGTGGACATGGGGGTCTCCTGTGCGCAGCCGTTGGCACGCGATGCGCGATTGTCCAGGCCCTAGCGTCGCTGTGTCAATCGCGCTTGACGCGCGGCTCGTCCTTGCCCGGCTGCACCGTGCGCGCATACGGACTGGCCCACAGCTGCGCGTGCATCGCCGCCGCCTGCGCCGCCAACTCAGGCAGGCGCAGCACCAGCTCCACATTGCGAGATTCGTTCAGGTAGCCGCCCTGCCAGTTGCTCGTGCCGAGCCAGAGCGCCTCGCCGTCGACCACCATGAACTTGCTGTGCACCGTGCGGGCAAACGGCACAAAGCCGCGTTTCGCCTGCGGAATCGTGACCATGCGGATCTGCACGTTCGGCACGCACGCGAGGCTCTGCAGCCACTTCTGCCCCGGCTGATCGGCGTTCCAATCGCTCACCAGCAGCTCGATGTGCACGCCGCGCGCCGCCGCCGCCCGCAGCGCCGTGTCCAGCACCGGGTAGAAGCGCCGGTCGTGGCTCAGCGGCTCGTACTTCAACGTCTGGATCTGCAAGCGCGTTTTCGCGCCGTCGATGAGGCCCACCAGCTCCGGCTCGCTCGGCCCCACGCCTGGCGGCAGCCACTCCGGCGGGCTGCCCACCAGGTAGCCGAGCTCCTTGCGCTCCGGCGCGCTGGCCGGCAGCGGCGGCACCGGCTTGTGCGCCTCCAGCAGCGCCTGCGCCTGCCAGTCGTGGTCGAAGATCGCTTGCAGTTGCGCAGAGATGTGGGTGTCGCGCACCAGCGCGCCCAGCTCCTGGATGTGCGCCAGGGAGCGCCAGTCGAAGTTCTGGCTGCCCAGGTAGCCCAACTTGGCGTCGACAATGAAGAACTTGGCGTGGATGATGCCCCCCGGCTTGCGGTGGCCGGGCTCGAGCTTGCTCCACTCGATGACGCGCAACTCGGTGTTTGGCCAGGTCTTGATGCGCTCGGCCGTGGGCTGCGACTGCTTCCAGAACTTCTGCTCCAGCAGGATGCGCACCTTCACGCCGCGCCGCGCCGCCTTCTCCAGCGCCGCCAGCACCGGATCGAGCGCCTCGCCGGGATCGCCGGCCAGATAGAACTGCTCGATGTCAATGGATTTTGTCGCGCCATCGAACAGCGCCGGCCACAACTCCCCCGGCGAGCGCAGGGGTTGCTTGAGATCGGTCTCCACGGGCTGGCTGTAGATCAGCTCAAAGCGCGGCGGTTCGGCGTGCGCCAGCGACGGCAGCAGCAGGGCGAGCAGGAGCAAGAGGCGAAGGCGCATGGGAAACCTCAGTGGAAGCGGCGAGGGTGGCTGCGCGCGAGGCTGCCGTCAAGACAGTTGCGGCGGACGGTTCTGGCCGGCCACCCCGCGCTGCCGGGCAGCTGCAGCCTGGCGGATGGCCTTGCAGCCTGGCTGGTCCGCCGGCAAGTCACTAGCTTCTCAGCTGGTTCTCAAGAGACCCGCGCCGATCGGCTCGACGCCGTGTTTGACTTCGCCGGGGACCTCGGCTACGGTCGCCGGACAGCCCTCGGCAGCTGAGGGCCTGTGAATCCACGGATTCGCAGGCTCTCCAAGGCCGCGGCTGCGGACTTGCAGTGGCTGAAACTGTTTGAATTCACTTCAAACAGTTTTCGGCCGCTGGTGCGAAACAAGTGGCTCAGAGGTTGTCTGACAACCTCTGAGCCTGTCGATGAGGAGGACCCCATGGAGAACTGGCGCCCCAATCCGAAGCCTTCGCCCCGTCCCGCCCCGAAGCCGGGAATGCCGAAGCCCTTTGCTTAGTTCCGATTGACATTCGCGCAGCATCTGCTCGGATCGCTTCCACCGCCGCGCCGGTCTCCTTGGCGCTGCCGGCAGGATTGTGATTTGGCATGAAGATCGCGTTCTTCCAGGACAACGGCCTCAACGAATCCGTCGCGATGCTCGTGCTGGCCGCCAACCTGCGCGCCCGCGGGCACGTGCCGCGGCTGTTCATCGAAGAAGACGAGCCCCACCTTCTGCGCGAAGTCCAGCGTTTTGACGCGGATTTGCTTGTCCTGGCCATCGACATCGGTGGCCAGCACTGGGGCGCCGGCATGGTGCAGCGGCTGACGGGGGCGTTGCCGACGCCGCTGCTGGTCGTGGGCTCCTGGTCGACGCTGTGCCTGGAGCACGTGCTGGCGCTGCCGTCGGTTTCGCTCATTATTCCAGGCGAGTGCGACATCGCGATCCCGGCGCTGGTCGATGCGCTGCTGGCAAAGCAGCCGGACCTGGCGAGCGTGCCGGGGCTGGTCTGGCGCGATGCCGCCGGCGAAGTGCACCGCAACGCGCCGCCGCTGTTCCTGCAGGATCTCGACGCGCAGCCGGCGCCGGATCTGTCGCTCTACGATCCCTATCCGTATTTGCAGCGCTTTGGCGTGCGCCGCTTCGTCTCCGGGCGCGGCTGCGTGAACCGCTGCACGTACTGCTACAACGGCGGCATGGCGACGGCGATGCGCAGCCTGGGTCCCTACGTGCGCCGCAAGTCGCCGGCGGCGTTCGTGCGCGAGATCGCCGACACCGTAGCGCGCTACCCGACCGAGCACGTCCACATGGGCGACGACCTGTTCACGGCGAACCTGGCGTGGCTCAAGGAGTTTGCGCCGCTCTACCGGCGCGATGTCGGCATCCCGTTCACCTGCAACGGCCACCCGAACACGCTGAGCGAAGCCGCTGTCGCCAGCCTGCACCTCGCGGGCTGCCACGGCGTCGCGGTCGGCATCGAGTCGGGCGACGAGGCGCTGCGCCGCCGCATCCTCGACCGCGCGCTGCCGAACCAGGAGATTCTCGAAGCCTGCCAGCGGGTTCGCCAGGCCGGCATCATGCTCGCGACCTTCAACATGCTGGCGATGCCGGGCGAGACGCTCGACCAGGCGCTGGCGACGGTGCGCTTCAACCAGGAGATCGGCGCGCAGGTGCCGCGCGTGAACTTCACGTTTCCGCTGCGCGGCACGCCGCTGACGGCGACGGCGCTGGCCGAAGGGCACCTGACCGACGCCGATCTGGTCGAGTTCGAGCGGCAGGTGGCCGAAGGCGCGGTGCACTTGAAGCCGGTCTATCGCTCGCCCGATGCGCCGCGCCTGGCCCGGCTGTTCTACCTGTTCCACGCCGCGATCCTGGCGGGCGTCAGCGAGAAGTGGCTGCGCCGTGCGCTGGAGCTGCCGATCGAGGCCAAGCCGGCGATGCTGGCGGTGCTGGCCAACGAGAAGCGCTTCTTCCGCATCCGCTGGCTGCCCGGGCTGCGCATGTTCCAGCACGCCGGGCACCCGGCGTTGCGCACGAAGAACTTCAACAATTTCGTGCCTTAGCGGGCGGCCGTCGCGGGCGTCTGGCGGAGGATCGGCAGGCCCAGCGCGTCGTGGCGGATGCACACGAGGCCCGCCGCCGACGCGATGTAGATGCCGTGCTCCGTGATGTCGACGGCGGACGGCTTGTCGCCGACGTCGAACGTGCGCTCCACCGTGCCGTCGCGCGTCCGGATCTCCGCCTTGCCGCCGACGAAGCTGAGGATGACGATGCGGTCGAGGTACGGGTCGTAGGCGATGCGCGAGAACGGCGGCGACGTCGCGATGTCCTCGGCGGCGAGCGTCTTGCCGTCGATGCGGTACAGCGTGTGCGCGAACTCCGTCAGGATGAAGGCCTGGCTCGGCGGCCTGGTCGTCACGGTGTTGAAGAACAGGTGACCAGGCACCTTGGCCCACTTGCGCACTTTCATCGTGTCGGCGTCGATCCAGCCGACGATGTCGCTGCGGATGCGGCCAGCGGCGAAGAACAAGGCGTTTTCCAGCGGCGACCACGACAGCAGGCAGCAGAGATCGCCGTCCGCGAGCACCCCGCCGTCGCGCATGTCGATGCGGCCGACCACCTTGCCGCTGCGCGTGTCGACCTTCGTGATGTACGGCACGCCATTGAAGGCCGTGAAGACAAACGGCGGCGAGTCCGCGGAGTGGACGGACTCGTACATCGGCGAGGGCACTTCCTTGTCGAGCTTGATGCGCTCCGCCACCTTGAAGGTCGCCTTGTCGATGCGCAGCATCTCATGGTGGTGCCAGGGAAAGGCGTACAGGTACGGGCTGTCCGGATCGCGGCTGGCGGCGCGCACCTGCTCCTCGACCAGCGTGTGGTAGCCGCCGGTCCGCAGGTCGATCTTCCAGAGGTTCGCGGTATTGCCGATGGGATCCAGCGTCTGGCCGAACGTGACGAAGGCCGACTGCGTCTTGGGCTCCACGGACAGCGTGCGGGCGTAGCGCCAGACCGGCCGGCGGCGCGCGCCGGCGACGCTCTCGACGTCGAAGGCCGACTCGACGCCCTTCTGGCGCACGAGCTCGCGCATCGTCGGCGCGCCGGCAGTGGCGGAGCCGTGGTAGTGATAGTCCAGCAATCCCGAGACCATAGCGGCTGACAGGCAGGTCACGACCGTGCCGCGCAGCATGCGCCGGCGCACGACGAGCCACTCGACCGTCCCCAGCCAGATCAGCACGGCCAGCAGCGACAGCCACGGCGTCAGCCCGAGCACGCCCGGCACCACCGCCCACACGCGCGCCGCCATGCCGTGCATCCACACGTTGCGGTCGGTGGCGTCCTGCGCGGCGGGCATCTCGACCAGGCGGATGAAGGCGGCGCTCCAGATCGCCGCGCGGAACAGCCAGCCGAGCAGCAGGGCGGGCTGGCGCAGCCACGGAAAACGCAGGCCGAGGCGCGAGGGCGGCGCGGTGCGCTCGAACGCGGCGGTGAAGAGCGCCTCGAGGGTGAGCAGGAACAGCACGGCGGCGACGGACAGCCACGGCGAGGAGGTCGGCGTGTCGAGGCGGTAGTGCTGGACGTCGTGGAGGAGCCACATGCCCACGCCGTAGTACGCCAGCAGCGCCAGCCGCGGACTGCGCTGCACCGCCGCCCAGGCTGCCTGCGGCAGCTTGGTGGCCAAGCCGGAACCCATCTTCACCTCGGACCGAATCCCGGCACACGCAGCGCGGCGAACTGTGCCGAACCCACGGCTTGCAGGCCATCGACGATGTCGCCGATCGACAGCGTGCGGATCTGGACGAACTGGCGGTAGACCATGCGCGGCCGCAGGTAGAAGGAGCGGTGCGCCTTGCGCTGGTACTCGATGATGGTCGCCGCATCCAGGCCCTTGGGCACATAGACCGGCGGCGTCTCGCGCGTCGGGTAGCTGGTGTAGCGGCGCCAATCGTCCGGCGCCAGGATCTCGCCGGCCGCCAGCAGCTCGTTGTAGGCCGTCGTGCCGGGATAGGGCACGAAGACCGTGTACTTGGCGAAGTCGACGTCCAGCTCCTGCGCGAAGTCGATGTTGCGCTGCATCGAGTCGCGCGTCGCCCCCGGCACGCCGAGCATGAAGAAGCCGACGACCTCGATGCCCGCCTTGCGGCACGCCTGCACCGCCTTGATGGCCTGGTCGCGCAGGTTGCCCTTCTTGAGGCCGATCAGCTCGTCGGCATCGCCGGTCTCGAAGCCGAACATGATGCGGCGCAAGCCGGATTCCCGCAGCGCTTCGAGCAGTTCCAGGTCAACCAGGTCGGTGCGCGTCTCGGTGATCCACACCTGCTTCTTGTGCAGGCCGCGGCCGATGATCTCCTTGGCGTAGGCCAGGCCTTCCTTCTTGCCGAACGGGAAGATGGGATCGACGAAGGACGGCTGCACGTAGCCGAAGCGCGAGTACAGGTGCTCGCACTCGTCCGCGATGTTGGCCATGCTGCGGTGGCGCCGGACGGTGCCCATGACTTTCAGGCTGCAATACGTGCACTTGTAGGGGCAGCCGCGCGAGCCGAGGATGAGCGTGCCGGGGTCCTGCACGCGGGCAAAGCTCAGGATCTTGTAGTGTTCTTTCGGGAACAGGTGCCAGGCGGGAAACGGCAGCTTGTCGAGGTCGGCGTACGGCCGCGTGTCCGTCGAGACGATCGCGCCGTCGCTGTCGCGAAAGGAAATGCCGAGGACTTTCGAGAGGTCGGCGCCCGGCTCGGACAGCACTTGCGCCAACTCCACCAGCGTCAGCTCGCCCTCGCCGTGCACGACGATGTCGCCCAGCCTGGCTTGCAGCATCGACTGGTAGAAAATATCGGCGTGAATATTGCCCAGGACGATGCGAATCTGCGGATTCGCGCTGCGCACGGCGGCGACCACGCGCGGAATTTCAGCGGCGACGGCGGTGACCACCGAAAGGCCGACGATGTCCGGCCTGGCCTTGCGGATCGCGCGCTCGAGCCCCGCCGCATCGCCGCCCGCCACGCAGTCGTCGTAGATCTCGACGGCAATGCCCGCGGCTTCGAGCGACGCGGCCAGGTAGGCCAGCGTGATCGGCGGCATCTGCGCGACCGCGCGCTTGTAGTAGCCGCCCAGCAGGCTTGGGGGGCGGTGGATGTTGATGAGGAGGACTTTCATGGTGCGGCGGTTCCTGGCAACCGGGATCGCTGCCGGGCTGGCAAGCTAGCACGCAGCGGGGTGCGCCTCAAGAACGACGCATCAATCGCTAGCTGTTGTACCACTTCGGCGTCACCAGGCTCATGTAGCGATCGCGCTTGAACGGGTCGAGGCGCTGGCGCACCGAGTCGGCGAAGACGCGCGCCGTCACCATCGTCCACCAAATGTACATGTTGCGCCGGTAGGAGTGGCGCGAGGTCAGGCCCTTGATCAGCCAGGGCAAGGTCACGTACTCCTTGGCCAATTCGATCATGGCGAGGTCGATCTCCTCGCGCGTCATCGTCTCGGAGCGCATGACCGGCGTCGACAGGTCGAAGTACTCGAAGTCTTCGATTTCCAACCAATTCTTGCGCTTGGCCTCCTCCCAGAACGCGGTGCCGGGAAACGGCGTCGCCGGGTGGAAGGCCGGGTAGTCGGCGTCGATGCGGCGCGCAAACTCCAGTTGGGTCTTCAAGGTCTGCGGCGTCTCGTGGCGCACGCCGACGATGAAGGTTGCCTGGCGAAACACTTGGGGATACTTGCTCTTGAGCAGATCGAACACCTGCACCGACTGGCGGTGCGAGTAGAACGTCTTGTCCCAGTTGTTCAGGTCGCCGTCCTCCGCGCGCTCGACGCCGACGCACACGTGGCGCAGGCCGCTGCGCACCAGCTTCTCGAACACGCCGCTGGCCTCGTCGCGCAGGATGAAGTCGGCACGCATGAAGGCGAACCAGTTGATGGGCCAAGCCTTCTCGATCATCGCCTCGGCGAATTCGTTGTTCCAGCGCGGATCGGCGTTGAAGGTCGGATCAACAAACACGAGGCAGCGATGTCCCCATTGTTTGTAGAGGATTTCAATTTCCGCCATGACGCGGCCGACGGATTTCGTGCGCCAGCGCGGGGAGACCTCCTCGCCGGTCTCGGTGCGCTTGCGCTTGCCCATTTGCGTCCACCAGACGCAGAAGGAGCACGAGGAGCTGCAGCCGCGGCTGTGGTGGATCGTCGCGCCGCCGGGGCTGAACAGCAGCTTGGCCTGGCCGTACTTGTCCATCGGCATCAGGTCGTAGGCGGGAATCGGCAGCGAATCCAGGTCCTCCACCAGCGGCCGCGGGTCGGTCTGCACCACTTCGCCGTCGCGCAGGAAGGCCAGGCCCTGCTCCGCCTGCGCGGCCTGCCAGTCGTCGCGCGCAAGTGCCCTCACCAGCTCGCGAAACGTGATCTCGCCTTCGCCGCGCACGATGAAGTCGATGGGGTGCTTGGGCAGGTACATCTGCGGCAGGTTCGTGAAGTGCGCGCCGCCGAGCACCGTGACGATCTTGGGATCGATGCGCTTGGCCAGATCGACCAGCCGCGTGACCTCGTGCGCGTAGATGGCGTGGTTCTCGCCGGCGCCCACCACGTCCGGCTTCAAGGCACGGATGCGCTTTTCCAGAGACGCCCAGCCGACTTGCTCCGGCATGCAATCGAGCACGGTGATGTCGACGCCATCGGCGCGCAGCACGCCAGCCAGGCTCGCCAGCGATTGCGGCAGCAGGAAGTTGTCCTGCTCGTTCATGTACGGCCACAGCAGGCGCGGAGGAGAAACCAACAGCACTTTCATGCGTTTGGAGGGAACCACCGAAGGATCGCTCATGCCCTCCACTCCTTCCATGCCTTTGCGCGCACGGCTACCCAGGAACTGCCTAGCGGTGTCGATGCCTTGGCGAGCGTGAACAGCCCGCGCAGCGTGCGGCTGAGCTGACCCGGCGCCAACAGATCGGGAAGCCGCTTGGCGATGTAGTGCGGCCTCAGGTAGAAACGACGGTAGGCCAATTGTTGCAAGACTTTGAGTTCACTGCGATCGCGGAAGGCGTGCGCCACGAAGACCGGGCCACGGAAGTCCTCCTGCACGATATCCCACTCCGGCTCGATGCGGCCCCAAGCGTCGAGGGCGCCGTCTTCGCTCCAGTATTTCAGGATGAAGAACTGCGCGTAATCGGGATCCAAATCGCACGCGAAATCGATGGTGCGCAGCACCGCGGCGCGGTCCTCGCCGGGCAGGCCGAGGATGAAGGAGGCCGTGACCTCGATGCCCGCCGCGCGCGCCCACTTCACGGCCTCGCGGACCTGATCCGGGCGGATGCGCTTGTCGACCGCGTCGAGGGCGACCTGGTTGGCGCTCTCTGCGCCGATCAGGATGTTCCAGCAGCCGGCACGCGCCATGCGCGCCAGCAGATCCGGCGTCACGACGTCGGCACGCGTCAGGCAGGACCAGGACAGGTTCAGCCCGGAGGCCTCCAGCGCGTCGCACAGCTGCTCGACCCAGGCGCGCCGCAGCCCGAACGTCGCGTCCGCAAATTGGATTTCGCGCGCACCGTAGCGCTGCACGGCGCCGCGGATCTCGTGCATCACATCGGCCACGGAGCGGATGCGAAAGCGGGTGATCTTCGTGTAGCGCGCTTCGCCGCACGACGTGCAAGCGTAAGGACAACCGCGACTTGCCAGCAGCGGGTACATCGGCGTGCGCTTGAAGCGGTGCGGCACGACGGTGTAGCGCTCGAAGTCGACCAGATCCCAAGCCGGCAGCGGCAGCGTGTCCAGGTCCTCGATGGCCTCCGCCGGCCCAGTGTTCACGATGTCGTCGCCTTGCACGCGAACGAGCAGGCCGGGCACCTTGTCCAGGTCCAGGAACCGCTGGCGCGCGCACTGGGCGATGGAGCGTTCGTACTCGCCGCAAGCCGCGAAGGAGAACTCCGCGGCCTGGCCCATCAATTTGCGCAGGAAGGCTTCGTCGACGCTGCCGGCGAGCCCCAGCAGGACGCCGGGCAGCTTGGCGCCAATGCGGTGCGCAAGCTCCACGGTCACGGCGGGATCGGTCTCGCGCACGTAGTCGAAAGGCACGAGAATCACGACGTCCGGACGCGCCGCCAGCACGCGATCGACCGTCTGATCCATCGAAAGTTCTTCGAGAAATGCGTCGAGGAGAAGCGGCTCGTCGCCCTGTTCGCGCAGGACCGCGGCGGCGTAGAGCGCATAGTTGGGTGGACTGCGCGGGAAGATGCCGGTGCGGCGTGCCGACAGGGGTGGTTCCAGGAAGCAGACCCTCATCGCGGCAAGCGCCTCCTGTGCGCGCAACGGATGTACTGGCGCGATTGCGTGAAGTCAAGGGTGAAGGCGTGGCCAGCCATGGGGACAAGCTGCCAATCTACCCGACATTTGGGGCGAAAAGCCAAGATGGAAAGGGCGCGTTCTAGCGGGTTTGCGTGGCAGACGGCGCGTCCGCGAGGGCTTCGATCTCGACCAGCAGCTCCGCGCGGCAGACATCGGCCTGCACGAAGTGGGTCTGCACCGGGTGGGCGAGCACGCGCTGCAGCGCGGCGCGGATGCGGTGGGTGTGCGCGGGGTCGCGGACGTAGACGCGCAGGAGGCGCAGGCGGCTGCCCAGCGGCGTGCCAGCCGCGGAAAGGCCGGCAGTATCAAGCAAAACCTCGATATTGCGCATGGTCTCTTCGGTCTGTGCCTCCGGATCGCCGGGATGCACGCTGTCGTGGCCGACGATGCTCGCCGTGCCGGAGATCCACAGGCCGCCGCCCAGGGAGGCGGGCGACAGCGTGGCGCGGGCAAAGGAGGGGCTGAAGGTGCCGTAGCGTTCCGGGTAGTTGCAAGCGCTGATCTGCCTCGGGTTCTCGAGATTGACGCCGGCGTGCCTGGCGGCCACGGCGTGCAGGACGAACTGGTCGCCGCGGCAGCCGACCGCGCTCGCCGCCGGCAGGCGCGCACGAAACGCCGGACCGTAGTGCGCCTCGCAGGCCTCCGCGCGCGCCTTGCAGAACAGCTTGTAGCGCTCGCTGCCCAGCGACAGATCATTGATACGAGGAACGAAATTCCAGACGCGTTGCAGAAACGGGTAGCCTTCCAGCTCCGTCACCTGCAGCAGTTGCCGGTAGCTCTCGTGCGCGACCGCCTCCAGGCCATCGCCACCGGCGCCCGCAGCGCAGACCGTCGCGAACAGCCAGCGGCCATCGGTGGCCACGTGCACCGCGCCGTGCTGGCGCCGCGTCACGGGTCCCGTCGCCGGCCAGCGTTCGGCGTGCTCCAGGTCGTCGAGGGAGGGTGTCGGCACGACGGCTTGCGCGCCGGCCACGCCGCGTTCGCCAAAGCGCAAGGTCGCGAGGCAGTCGCCCGCTTGCAGCGGCTGCTTGCCCAGGGCGACCAACGTGGCTTGCAGCATCGTCCTCCGGACCCGAAGCAGTTGCGCCGGCATCCTACGACCCGCCCGCAGGGGCGACAAGCCCCGCTGCCAGAGCGTCACCGCCTTGTGCCTTCGCCGCTTGCGGTTTTGCCGATTGACAGCGCCCACGCCGCAACCGTACAAGTTTGCGAGCGCCCCACGTGCGGCGCACGGATCCCGTGGTCATCCCCAGTTTCATCCCTGCTTTGACCGCCTTCGCCGTCGCTGGCCTGACCGCGGCGTGGCTCTGGCGCCGCTCCAGCCCGCGCCGCGCCATCCAGGCGGCATGCCTGGGCCTGTTCCTGGTGCTGGCCTGGTGGCCGCCGATCGCGGAGCAGCCTGTCCAGCCCGTGGATCTGTTCCTCGCGACCGACCCGCTCGTGGCCGTCGTGGGCATGCTCGCCGGCAAGGTGTTCTTCCCGCTGCTGCTGCTCGCGCTGCCCGCGGTCGTGGTCGCGATGACCGGGCGCTTTTTCTGCAGCCACATCTGCCCGCTGGGCACGGCGCTCGATGGCTGCGACCGGCTCGCCCGGGGCCGCCGGCTGCGGCTGGCGATCCCGCCGCGGCTGCGCCACGCACGCTACGCCGTCCTCGCCGTCTGCCTGGGAGCTGCCCTGTTCGGCTGGGACCTGCTCGGCTGGGTCGACCCGCTGGTGCTGCTGAACCGGCTGGCGATGGTCGTCATCGTGCCCTTGCGCGGCACGGCTGCGCGCCCCGACGCCGCCGTGCTCTACCAGGGCGGCGTCGCCTGGCTCAGCGGCAGCGCCATCCTCGCTGGCCTCGTGGTCGGCATCGGCTTGCTCGCGCTGATCCGGCCGCGCTTCTGGTGCAGCTACCTGTGCCCCCTCGGCGCAATGCTCGCGGTCATGGGCAACGGCGCGTTCTGGCGTTGGCGCGTCACCGCGGATTCGCCGCGCGGTGCTGCCAACCTCGCTTCGCGTCGCGCCTTCCTCGGCGGTCTCGCCAGCGGAGCCGCCTTCGGCGTCGCCGGCCGACGCCTGCGACCCGCCAGCATCGACACCCGCGGCAGCCGCCTCATCCGCCCGCCGGGCGCGGTCCCGGAAGACGAGTTCCTCTCGCGCTGCGTGCGCTGCACCGCCTGCATGGGCGCCTGCCCGACCGGCACCCTGCAGCCCGATTGGCACCTCGCTGGCGTGGAGGGCCTGTGGGCGCCGCGCCAGGATCTGCGCCATGCCGAATGCCGCCCGGACTGCACGGCTTGCGGCGACGCCTGTCCCACCGGTGCGATCCGCGCGCTGCCCGCGGCGGAGCGGCATTGGGCCAAGACGGGAACGGCCTACGTGCAGCGCGATCGCTGCCTGCCCTGGTCCTTGGACCGGCCCTGCGTCGAGTGCCACAAGCAATGTCCCTTCGATGCGGTGGTCTGGCGCGAGCACAGCGCGACCGGGCTGCCCCTGCCTTCGGTCGTGGCGGAGCGCTGCGATGGCTGCGGCCGCTGCGAGCGCGCCTGTCCGGTCCCCGGCGCGGCGGCGATCGTCGTCACCGCGGCTGGCGAACTACGCTTGTCGACGGGGAGTTTCGAGCAAGCCGCCCACGCCCGCGGCCTCGTCTTTCCGCCGCGCGCCAGCCCGCCGGCGTCGTGACCTTCTTCGGTCAGGGCACCCAATCCAGCGTATGCACATGCGATTGCTGACCGGGAAGGTCCGGCAGCGGCACGGCGGGCGCCACGGTGCCGTCGGCGTAGAAGCGGGCGACAAAGCCGCGCGCGCGGTCGACGCGGTCGCGGTTCGACACGAAGGCCAGCCAGTTGCCGTCCGGCGAGAAGCCGTGCCAGCTCTCCATGGCGGCGGTGGAGACCGAGAGCTTGCGCGGCTGTCCGCCGCTGGCGGCGACGACCCAGAGATCCGCGCTGCCCACCGAGTGGAAGCCCTGATCGGCGCGGAAGTAGACGATCCACTTGCCGTCGCGGGAGAAGCGCGGCTGGATGTTGGCGGCACCGTTGCCGGAAGCGCCGGTCAGGGGGATGGCCGTGCCGCCGCGCCCGTCGTTCCAGGGCACGATCACGATGTCGTAGCTGCCGTGGCTGCCGTCGCACGGCGTGCCGCGTTCGGAGCGGATGAAGGCGATGTTGCGGCCGTCGGGCGAGGCGTCGGGAAAGCCTTCGCAGCGCTCCGGGTCATCGGCGCCGGGCAAGGGGCGGTCGACATCGGTCGCGATATCGTACACGTGCACATCGGAGCGGAAGATGCTGAGGCGCTGCTTGATGCCTTGGCTGTTGGCCATGGCCGCGTAGAGCAGGCGCGTCGGCTCCCCGGGCATGAAGCGCGGCGAGTTGCCGCTCGTCACGACGTGGAGCACGGCCTTGTCGGCGCGGCGGATGACGAAGAGCACGGGCTGGCCTTCACTGTAGCCCGGCGGCGCGACGGAGTCTTCGCTGGAGATCACCGCCATGTACTTGCCGTCGTTGGACACCGTGTGGCAGGCGATGCACGTCGTGCCTTCGGTGCGTGACAGCCCCGCCCAGGCGGCCTTGCCGGGTGGCCGCGTCCGCGTCGACAGATCCATCGTGCGCTGCGCGACCCGCTCCGGCGCGGTGGCGATGGCGACGGGAGGCGCCGAAGCGGCGGGGTCTGGTCCGGCAGGAACAGGAGATCCGGCAGGTCCTGGCCGTCCCGGCGGTCCGGTCGGCGGCGCGCTGTTGGGCACCCCGCCCGGCCCCTTCTTCGGCGGGCTCGGGCCGTTCGGGACGCTCGGTCCGTTGGGAATGCTGGGGCCGTTGGGAATGCTGGGACCATTCGGGATGCGCGGTCCCATCGGCCCGCCCGGGCCGTCGCCGCCGCCCGGCCGATTGTCGCGCATCCGCTTGCGCATGCCGGCGACGCCTGGAATCTCCGCCAGCAACGTCTCGATCTTGCCGTCCATGCCGACCAGCATCGGCACCACGCCGCGCTGATCGATGTGGACGGGTGCCGCCGCAGAACCCGGCGGGCGCTCCTTCCAGCCATACGTCACGTGCCCGGTCGGATGCTCCCCCGCGCCCGAAAACCTAGCGTGATGAAGGACTTTCGCTGGACCGCGCAGCACCGTCCCATCCGGCAGCGTCGAGGCCGCGACCAGTTCGACGGCAAAACCGCCACCTTCCCCCGCGGCATCGCGCAGCCGCGCCCACTCCGCTGCCGAGAAGAAGAACGTCCGTTCGCCGGTGAACGCCTCGGCCACGGTCTTGGCGCCCACCAGCAGCCGCACGCGGAACGTGTTGGCCGCAAAGCGGTCGTCCCAGTGCAGCTCCGGAGCTGGAAACGTCCAAGGAACGACCGTGCTTTCGCCGGGCACCAGCAGCTCCAGCGCCAGCGCTCCCGGCCCCGCCGGGCGATCCAGGGCGGCGCGCTCGGCCTGCCCGATGCCAGCGTCCGGCGCTGGCGTCTGACAGGCGGCGACGCACAAGAGCGCAGCCAGCATCCCCGCCACCTTCACGGCTTGCCTCCTTGCGGTGCCTTGGGACCTGCGTCTTGCGCGCAGCGAAAACCGATGAGTTTGCGCACGCTTTCGGCGTCGAAGCCGCGCGCGCTGCCCCGGGCGTGGCGCCAGGACGTCTCGTAGTTGCCGCCGCGCACCACGCGGAAGAAGTCGGCGAAGTGGTCGACCCAGTCGGCGCGGTTGTCGAGCAGGCGCGTGCGCGGATACGCGAAGTACGCGCTGGCGACCCACTCCGAGACGTTGCAGCCCAGATCGAGGGCGCCGACCCAACTGGCATTGCTGGGCGCGCTGCCGGCCGGAAGCGAGTGGCGCACGCCGGATTCCACGGTGTTGCAGCGCGCGGCATCGAAGGTGTCGCCCCACGCAAAGCGCTGCCCGGTCGGGCCGCGTGCCGCCGCCTCCCACTCGCTCTCCGTCGGCAGCCGCTTGCCGACCGCGCGGCAGTACGCGTCCGCCTCGCCCGCCGTGACGGCCGCGATCGGGTGATCGTCCAGCCCCACCGGCGGCTTGCCGCCGCGCCAGCCGTGCGCGGCCATCGGCTGGTCCGCCACCGGCACGGGTGCCCGCACCTTGCCGGCCCGCACCTGCACCGCATACGTCGCGTTCGTCACCGGCAGGCGATCGAGGAAGAACGCCCGCAGATCGACCAGGTGGCGCGGAGACTCCTCCTGCTCCGCGTCCGGATCCTCGGCCATGTTCGCCCCGATCGGGTACGCACCGGCTGGGACAAGCACCATGCCCGGCGGCGGCGGCAGCGCTGGCTGGGGCGGCGGCGGCGGCAGCGCGACCTGCGGCGGCACCGACGGCAGCGAGCGCTGCGCCTGCGCCAGATCCGTCACCGGCACCACCACCGGATCCCAGTTGAACGCCCAGCGGTTCCAGCGTTCGTTGCCATGCCGTGCCCGCAGCACGACCTGCGCGCTGAACGGCGGCGTCGCGTCCCGCGGCAGATCCACGGCCACGTCCAGCTGGCGCGAAGTCTGCGGCTTGATGCGCGGATGCCGGCGCAGCTCCACCTGGGCAAACAGGTCGTGCAGGAAGTCGATGTCGCCGGAAGCCAGCGCGACCAGGGAGTTGAGCGACGGCGCATCCGGCCACAGGAAGTGGTCCTTGTCCAGGCCCGGGCTGCGG
Organism: uncultured Myxococcales bacterium; assembly: GCA_903917305.1. Lineage (GTDB taxonomy): Bacteria > Myxococcota_A > UBA9042 > UBA9042 > UBA9042 > CAIXAA01. The sequence goes on from CAIXAA010000740.1 coordinate 27,419, forward strand.
AACACGACCTTGCCGCCGGCGTCGCTGAGCTGCAGTTCGATCCACGACTCCGAGACGTCCGTGGCGCCGGTGGGGAAGTCGTGGCCGTTGTGCTCGTTGCGCAGCGACACCGGAATGCTCAGGGCGCCTGCGGGGTTGCGCACGAACTCGCCGATCGTCAGCGTCACGGCGCCGGCGAGGCGAAAGGCCTCGGTCGCCTGCGCGTGCGGCGTGTCGCCCGCCAGCGTCGGAATCAGCACGTTGGCGCCAAGCGCGCGGTGGTCGTGGACCATCCCCTTCTTTGCCGCCGGGTCCGA